>JAEZCL010000238.1 GCA_023433585.1 Pseudomonadota bacterium | reverse complement strand
GGTATATACCCCGGATCATCGAATGCTCGCCGGTAGCTTTGAACAAAGAGGTTTCTACAGTAGCTTCCTTTCTTAATCTAAAACGGCTCGCCATTCCCCGGAGACTCCTTCGATTCACAAGCGAAGCTTCCACCATTTCCTTACCGCCATAGTAATCATCTTTCTCGGCGCAAATCGGGCGAATGGTAATCCGGATATCCCTCGAGGTTGGAATTGGAAGGTCAGTTCTTTTGTCGATCTCATTTTCGCCGTTTATGGCAATTCCTAGTTCCGACAATTGTTTATTACCGGAGAAATTGATCACCGGCGCATCTACGTAAGTCAAAGGAATCTCGAGTGTATTGTCGGGAACCGGCTTAAAGCTCCTTTCGGTTTTATAAAATAAAGCGTACCTGTCTTTAGGATCCTTTCCTGGTAACAGCGTATCCATATTCAGGCGTTTTACTTCCACCAGAATTTCCACCCTGTCTACATCCGGATCCGGCAATCCAACATCACGGCGTAAATCCTGGGCAAGAATCAGTTCCGCATCGGCCTTCAACTTTTGAATCGCATCCTGATAGGCGCCGGTAAATAAAACCGCCGGATACCCAAGCAGAGGCCGTTTTACTGTAATAGCTGACCCGGTAAATACGGCATCATCGGATTGAGGAAGCGGAGTAACAAATTCCAGTGTTTGCGGAATAACAAAACGCCTGAAAAAACATTTGGCTACCGGAGCAAGCGCATCATGACGGGGCTTATCTTCGAGAAGAGGGCCGCCGCCGCTAATATCGGCCATGCGTACCCGAAACTGATAGCTGCTACCGTATAACAGCGTAATCCCCTCCAGGCCCGACGCGAGATAGTTGGAGTACCTGGTGGCACGCTTTACCGGTGTGGGATCTGCCGGATCAAAATTATCCTGGGTTTCTTTTTTATAAATTTCTATTGCATCTGTGTCCTGCAGAACCAGGCTTTTGCCGATCCATTGTGAAAAGTAGGAAGGAAGCCAAAAATGCGCATTGGGCGAAGCATCGAGTTTTGAGGGATATACTTCCACGCCAAGCTCAATTTCTTTTCCGGCATCAGATAACATAATATCGCCCACTGCCACCGATTTTGCATACTTCACCTTACACAGCGGGCTCCATCCGCCTTCCTGACTATCATCTGCCGGCGTATTGCGCACGTCTACCCGGTATTGAAAAACTCCCAGGGGCAGATCGGCGCGCTGAACTCCCGGCAAAAGCGGATCTACCTCCAACTGACGGTTCAGCCAAATCAATAACTGTTCATCATCCCATCCAAGGCGAATACCCATATCCGTTATAACAGGCTCTTCCTCATCTTCATTTTCATGCAGCAGATAGCTGCTGACAGGCTGGTTTGAATGCACGATCTTACAAAACCCATCGTTATATTGCGCTGCTTCAATCTGAACTTCGTCCAGCATCGATGGCAGTGAAGGTTTGCCCGGGCCGCCAATCGCATCCAGTAAAACCGGGAACTGAATAGCGGCAAATAAAACCTGGTCGGTCAGATCCTTGATTTTCGGAATTCTGGCGGCATAACAGCGGGTTAACATCGGATCCATAGCCGCATAACTACTTTCCGGATGATGATCAACATATAACCAGCCACCGTTCTTAAAGGTATCCGCAGGGAGCGTGATTTCGAGCGAGGTATGAATGAACCCACATTTTTTAGCCAGATCGGGCTGGCGCAGGCAATATGCAAACACTTTGCCCCAGCTTACTTCATCACTATTTTTAAAACCAGCCACGGGCTCGGCAGTATCTTTCACCGCACACAAATAGGCATCCCCGATATCGGCGCGGTGTGTACGCGGGCTTGTAAAATTGAAAGACTGCCTGTAACTAAGCGGCAGATATTTTCGGATGAAATCATTGGGAGCCGGAGGCGGCGCTTTTTTAGTGCTGTTAATAGTAAACCTTTCGGGATGGTTTAGGAAATTGAATATGGAAGCCGCATCAGCGCTGATGGAAATGCCGGGGAGATCGAAAGTTAAAGCAGGCAGATCCTTCCGCGGATAATCGTCGGCCGAACCAATTACGATGGCCTGGAGGCGAAGATTTGCGTTTACCCATGCAGGTGATAGCGCGTTCACCGGATCATCGGCCAAGGGGTCGAGATTCCTTGGAATAATTAGAACATTCAGCTTCAAAACATTGTTACTGATACGCTGGGGGAAACTTAGTATGCTGAGTTTGGGATCCATATAAAAGTTTTTAAAAGCCTTTAAGAGATTTGCCTTGATTCGCTCCAGGTTTCCGTAAAACTGATATCGATCACGAAGCAGATCGATATATCGAGGCTGAAGGTTACCTGGGCTATACAATCGGTGCGATTGCCGATTTTTTTTACTTTACCGCCGGCTTCAATCAGGATGGTAACCGTTACTATTCCACCGAGAATCTCCGCCCGGCCCCTGAAAATCAGGAATGCGCCCACAATAATGGTATTCGTTCCAACCGTTACTTCAACAGCCATTGCATACATTACACTAACATTGCCGATCACCGGCAAGCCAACCATAATTTCCACTCCAAACGCATATTTCATATACAGGGAAGGACCTGTGATGGTATCGGCTGAAATTCTCAATTGCACCGATCCGATGGCATAAACCGTAGCGGCCGCAAGGCTGA
>JAEZCL010000213.1 GCA_023433585.1 Pseudomonadota bacterium | reverse complement strand
GGTCGCGGCGCCCCGCCGCCCGGCCCGCGCCTTTTCCGTTCCCAGGCGCGATGAACGCAGGCTGAATGAAATGTTCGCTTTACGGCAAAGCTTTCCTCGCTAGTTTCCGCTCGTCCATTCCGGACACCTGATTGTTCATCAATCGTTTGGAGCGTCACCTAGTGAAAAGTATTGTTGTTCTCGCGGCTTCGGCCGTCGTTCTCGCCGCCGCGCCCGCCGTCGCGCAGGATTATTCCCAGTCCCCGAATTTCGGCACGGTTCGTCTTTCGTCCGGCTTCACCCCCGACCCGCGTACGGTCGAGGTCATCGCGGGCGGGAGCATCGACGCGGGCCGCGCCGCTTCCGGCTGCGCCGGCAACATCTCGAACGCTCCCGACCTCCGGGTGAACTGGACCGGCGGCGGCAGCCTGCCCCTCATCTTCAGCACCCGCTCCGGCGAAGACACCACCCTGGTCATCAACGGCCCCGACGGCCGCTGGTACTGCGATGACGACAGCGGCGGCGCACTGAACGCCCGCGTCCGCTTCAACAATCCGTCCTCGGGCCAGTACGACATCTGGATCGGAACCTATGGCCAATCACCGGCCCCGGCTGTGCTGTCGATCTCTGAACTCCAGTAAGGCGCATGGGAAAGGCCCGGCTGAACACCGGGCCTTTTTCTTGTCTGAAATGTTCTTGTTTTGTTCTAGCGGCATGATAGGGTGCCGCCATGTCGCCCGTCACCGCCGCCAAAGGCAGGGGAGCCCGCTCCAATGAATCAGGCCGTTACGAGAGCCTCAAGGCCGAGGACTTCAACGACGGCTGGACCGGCGACGACGAACCGGCGGCGCCCCTGCGCACCACCCTCACGCCCGAGCGGGCCAGGCGAATCATCACCCGCAACGACAGCCCCGACGTGGGCTTCGACCGCTCCATCAATCCCTACAGAGGTTGCGAACATGGCTGTATCTACTGTTACGCCCGTCCGGCCCATGCCTGGATGGGCCTATCCCCGGGCCTGGATTTCGAGAGCCGGCTCTTCTTCAAGCCCGAATCGGCGCGTCTCCTGGAACAGGAGCTCTCAGCCCGGAAATATGTCTGCAAACGCATCCACATAGGCGGCAACACCGACCCCTATCAGCCGATCGAGCGCGAGCAGAGAATCACGCGCGGCCTGCTGGAGGTGATGCGGCGCTTCAACCAGCCGTTCAGCATCATCACCAAGTCGGTGCTGATCGCCCGGGATGCGGACATCCTGGGGCCGATGGGGCGTGAGGGCCTGTGCTCGGCCTTCGTCTCCATCACCACCCTGGACCGGGGCCTGGCCCGCGCCATGGAGCCGCGCGCCTCCACCCCGGCGAAGCGGCTGGAGGCGATCAGCCGCCTGGCCGATGCGGGTTGCCCGGTGGGCGTCGGCTTCGCTCCGGTCATCCCCGGCCTGAACGATCACGAACTGGAGGCCGTTCTGGAGGCCGCCGCCAGGGCAGGCGCGACCTCGGCCATGTATGTGACCCTGCGCCTGCCGCTGGAGATCAAGGACCTGTTCCGCCAATGGCTGGCCGACGCCCGGCCCGACCGCGCCAAACGGGTCATGTCCCTGATCCGCCAGACGCGGGGCGGGCGCGACTATGACCCTGACTGGTCCCAGCGCATGAAAGGGACCGGCCCAGTCGCCGAACTGATCGCCGCGCGGTTCAAGGCGGCGGTCAAACGCTACGGCCTCCAGGGCCCGCGCCGCCCGCTTGACGAGAGCCAGTTCCGCATTCCGGCGGATGCGATCCGGCAGATGGATCTGTTCAATTGAGAAATGACGGTCAGCGCCCTGTCGGCGCCTGCCCCGTCTGCTTCACCCATGTGAAATCGACTTTCAGGCCGCCGTTCGGCGAGGCTGACAGGTCCATGGCCCCGCCCGTGGCTTCAACCAGTTCACGAGCGATCGACAGGCCGAGACCCGATCCGGCGCGCGCCTCGTCCAGCCGCCCGCCGCGCGCCAGAGCGGTGCGCAGGTCGGCCTCGGGGATGCCCGGTCCGTCGTCCTCGACGATCAGGCGGGTCCATTCCGGCCCGGCCTCGGCGGTGATCCACACCTGTCGCCGGGCGAAGCGCGCGGCGTTCTCCAGCACCGCGCCGAGGATCTCACTGAGGTCGCCGGAATGGATTCCCAGCTGCAGGCCGGCGGGCAGGTCAAGGTTGAACACCAGGCCGCTTCCCCGATCAGTATGCTCCAGCACATTGACCAGCCGCTCAGCCGTCTCGCGCACGTCCGCGTGGCCGCCCGGTTCGCTGCGGATGACGGCGGCGCGGACCCGCACCAGTTCGGCCTCGACGGTGCGGCCGATGGCGGCGATGGCGCGGTCCAGCCCGTCGGCGGCCTCGGACGCCCCGGCCTCACGCGCCCGGCGGCTCTGGGCCGTCATGGCCGCAAGCGGGGTCTTCAGCCCGTGCGCCAGATCAGCCGCGCGCCGCCGCACGGCCTCCAGGTCGCGCTCACGCGAAGCCGCCAGCGCATTGATGGCGTCGGTCAGCGGCTGGATTTCCCTGAGGTCGGCGCGCTCCAGACGGGCGGACGGATTGTCGCGCAGCCGGGCCAGGTCGCCACGCACCCGCGCAAGCGGCCTCAACCCCAGATGCACCTGAACCCAGGCCGCCGCCGACAGCACCAGCCACAGCAGGATCAGGAAAAAGGCTGTCTCGCGTCCGAACTCGCCGCGCGCGGTGGCCAGCGGCGCCGTGTCCTGGGCCAGCTGGATCAGCACCCCCGGCCTGCCGGGGTCCGGCTCGACCACCCGCTCCAGCAGCACGACGGGACGCGCAAACGGACCGTTCGCCCGGCGCAGACGCCAGTTCGCCCCGTCAACGGCCCCGGGCGCGGGCGCGGGCAGATCCGCATCCCACAGCGACCGCGAGCGCGCCGCGCCCGCCGCATTCGACGCCTGCCAGTAATAGCCGCCCGCAGGGGTCTGGAGGCGCGGATCAGCGGGCGACGTGAGGATCACCGGCGCGCCGTCCGGGGCCAGCTCGAGCGCGGCGGCTATGCGATGGCCGTCGCGGACCAGCTCCGCCTCCAGTCGCCGTTCCAGATGCCGCTCGAACAGGAAGGTCATCACCAGCCACGCCACGGCGAGGGCGACCATGATCGCCGCCGCCGCCGCCAGAAGCAGCCGCCAGCGCAACGAACGGACGATCACGCCCCGGTTTCCAGCAGATAGCCGAACCCGCGCCGGGTGGTGATGACGTCAGAGCCGAACCGGCGTCTCAGGCGCGAGACGATGGCCTCGATGGCGTTGGCGTCGCCGCTTTCCGCCGCTCCGTAGAGGTGCTCGGCCAGCTCGCCCGCCGAAACCGCGCGGCCCGGCTGGTGCGCCAGGTAATCCATCAGGCGGAACTCCAGCGGCGACAGACGGGCGGGCGCGCCGTCGAACTGCGCGGTCATGCGGCTGGTGTCCAGCTGCAGGCGGCCCGCGACGACCACGCTGGACAGCCGCCCCGCCTCACGCCGCACGAGCCCGCGCACACGGGCGATCAGCTCGCCCATCTGGAAGGGCTTGGCCATGTAGTCGTCGGCGCCCGCCTCGATGCCCTCGACCTTTTCGGTCCAGTCGCCGCGCGCCGAGACCACGATCACCGGAAAGGCCCGTCCCGCCGCGCGCCAGCGCTTCAACACCGTCAGCCCGTCGAGGCGCGGCAGGCCCAGATCCAGCACCGCCGCGTCATAGTCCTCGACGTCGCCCTGATACCAGGCGGTCTCGCCGTCGCCGGCCGTATCGACGATGAAACCGGCGGCCTCCAGGCCCCGCTTCAGATCGGCCCGGATGTCAGGATCGTCCTCGACGATCAGGCATCGCATCAATCATCCTCGATCTTCAGAATCCGCCCGGTGCGCGCGTCCAGCGTGACCTCGCGCACCCGGCCCGTCGGGGTCAGAATCTTGACCTCATATTCCCAGCCGTCGTCCTCGCGGTCCAGATCGACCTCGATCACGTCGCCGGCCACGCGCTCCAGGGCGATATTGAGAATTCGCGTCAGGGGCAGGATCTCGCCCCGCTGGAGCGCCTCGCGCGCGGCGATGTGGTCGTCGTCATCGGCCCAGGCGGTCGACGGCGGCGCCGACGCCAGCAGAAGCACGGCGGCCAGCGCCGACAGGCAGGCGGCGGAGAACGGGCGGGGGGGAGAAAGCGTCTTCATCATGCTCGCAAGCATGCCCGGCCCCTGCTGACAGCGCCCTGACTTATTCTTCGCGGTAATGGGGCCGATCCGGCCAGCCCTCGTCCGGGTCATAGCCGTAATAGCCGCCGCCACGCTTGAAACGCTCCAGCCGTTCCAGCTCCAGCGGGTCGGCCTTGTCGCGCCAGGTCGAGGCGCCGTTCCTGAGGTCGTCGGGCGTGAGCACCAGCGCGTCCCACACCGGCTCGCCCATGACGTCATGCAGGGTGTAGGTCAGGGTCGGCGTGTCGCCCGCCATGTGAAAGCGCAGCAGGCCGACGTTGACGCTGCGGGTCCAGGCGTCGCGGATGCGGACCTCGGGCGTCTGGCGCAGGTTCCTGACCGCGTTCATCTGGGCCAGGGGCGACGAACAGAAGTCGTAGATGTCATAGCCGCCGCGCTCGGACCACGGGATGCAGTTCAGTTCGCCCATGTGGCTGTCGCCCGAGATGCAGACCACGCCGGTGATGTTCTCGTCGCGGATGAAGTCGAAGATCTCGTTGCGCTCGGTCATGAAGACGGCCCAGGAATCGCCGCCGTTCTCGTTCTCGGCCGAGGACCAGCCGCCACCGACCGCCAGCACCTTGAACGGCGCCTGCGACGCCTTCAGCTCGCGCTTCAGCCACGCCTTCTGGGCGGCGCCCAGCATGGTCTTGGACGCAGTGTCGGGCCGGTTGGTCGGGTCGCGGTGATAGCGGCCGTCGAGGATGAAGAAATCGACCCCGCCGAAGCTCTGTTTGCAATAGACGCCGGGGTCGCCGTCGGCGCCGTAGGCGGGATTGGCCCAGAAATTCCTGAACACCTTGAGCGCGCTCTGCTTGTAGGGGCTGAGGCCGTCGGAATCGTTGTAGCCGAAGTCGTGGTCATCCCAGGTCGCCAGCTGCGGCGTCGAGCGCAGGAACGGCTCCAGCCGCTCGACCACGCGGCCCCGCGCATAGAGGTCGGTCAGGGCGGCGGGCTGGTCGCTGTCGGCGTAGATGTTGTCGCCCAGCCAGATGAACATGTCCGGCTCCAGCGCCCGCACCACGTTCCAGATCGGCTGCACCGGATCATACTGGATGCGGCAGCAGGAGCCGAACGCCACGCGGAAATCCGCCGGCCCGGCGGGCGCGGTGCGGGTGCGGTGCGGCAGCGGCTGGAAGCGGTCCAGTTCGCCGTTGAAGCGCAGGCGATACCAGTAGTCCGTCCCGGGCGAGAGGCCCTCGGCCCTCAGCACCACGCAGCAATCGTCCTCGGCTCGCGCCTCGACGGTCGGGCCTTCGACGAAGGTGCGGAAATCGCGGTCGGTGGAATATTCCAGCGTCACCGGAAAGGCGCCGGACGCCCGCACCCAGACGGTCAGATGGTTCGGTCCCGGCGCGCCCATCATCGGACCCTGAAGGGCGCGTGGATAGCCCAGCACCTGCGCCACCAGACGCCCCGGCGCGGCGAGGATGGAGGCCAGCATCGTTCCGGCCAGAAAGCCCCGGCGGCGAATGTCGGTCATGATGTTTCTTCCTGTGACAGGGCCTCGTTCAGGCGCGCGATCAGGGCGTCATGGACGGCCCCGTTGTCGACGCAGACATGCCCGGCGTGGATATCGAGCGTGTGGCCGTCGCAGCCGGTGGCCCGCCCGCCCGCTTCCTCGACCAGGATCACGCCCGGCGCCATGTCCCAGGCGTTGAGGCAGCGCTCCCAGTAGGCGTCCCAGCGGCCGCACGCGACCCACGCCATGTCCACCGCGCAGGCCCCCGTGCGGCGTATGCCCGCCACGTCGGCGGTCAGCAGCGCCATCTCGCGCGCATAGAGCGGATGGTCGGGTTTCCCGGCGAAAGGGATGCCGCAGGCCAGAACGCTCTCGATCAGGGTCGCGCGCGAGGACACATGGATGGGCCGCCTGTTGAGCCACGCGCCCTTGCCTTTTTCGGCGACGAACAGCTCGTCCATCATCGGCACATAGGTGACGCCCGCGACCACCCGCCCCTCGCGCGCCAGCGCCACATTGACCGCCCATAGCGGCGCGCCGAACAGGAAGTTGGTGGTGCCGTCCAGCGGATCGACGATCCACTGCTCGGCCCCGCCGCCCGACGCCCCGCCTTCCTCGCCCAGAAAGCCGTAGCCGGGCCGGGCCTTTGCCAGAATGGCGCGGGTGGTCTGCTCGGCCTCCTCGTCGGCGATGGAGACCATGTCGGCGGGTCCGGTCTTGGAGCGCACCGTCAGCTCAGACAACTGGCCGAAACGGGTCACGAGGCCCGCCCCCGCCGCGTGGGCGGCGTCGATCATGGCCTTGAGGTCGTCAGAGGCGTCGATCACCCGGTCAGTCCCTCAGCCTGGTGCGCCACAGGCTGGCCGCCAGCAGCATGGAGAGCACCGACGAGCCGATCCAGAACCAGATCACCGGGCCGAAATCATAGGTGCGCGCGTCGCCCACAACCGTCATGCCCTGCTGGATCAGCACGCCCGAGACGTGCTCCTGAATCCCGGCCCCGATGTAGGAGAAGATGCCGATCACCCCCATCGCCGCCCCTGCCACGCGCTTGGGCGCGATGTCGACCGCGAACAGGCCGCCCAGCGAGGTCACGAGGCCGGTCAGCCCGAGGCCGAACAGGATCATGCCTGTGATCAGAACCGGATAGGTGTTCGGCCCGAAGAAGATCAGCAGCAGGCCGGCGATCTCCATCACCGCGAACAGCAGGTTCGCCGGAGGACGCCGCGCCTTGAAGATGGTGTCCGAGATGAAGCCGTAGGCCACCGCGCCCACCACGCCCGCCATGGTGCTTATCATCAGCATCGTGCCGGCCATCGGCAGCGACATGCCCCGGTCCTCCTGCAGATAGAGGATGCCCCACGAGTTGATGGCGTATCGGGTCACATAGATGGTCGCCGCCGACAGGCACAGCACCCAGATGGCCGGAATCTTCAGGATCGAGAACTGGAGTTTCAGGACGTCGCGCAGATCCTGCTTCGGTGCGGGCGCGGACTCATAGATGTCGCCTTTCCACTCGTTGACGGTCGGCAGGCCCATGGTGCGGGGCCGGTCCTGGACCAGCCAGTAGACCATCGCCGCCGTGCCGAGACCGATCACCGCCGGGATGAAATAGCCGAACTGCCAACCCAGAATGGCCACGATCGAGCCGACGCCGATGAAGGTCAGCCCCTCGCCCAGCGAATGGGCGGTGCTCCAGATGCCATAGGCGCGGCCCCGCTCCTTGTTGGAATACCAGGCGGTCATGGCCACCACCCCGCCCGGCGCGCCGAAGCTCTGGAACCAGCCGTTCAACCCCCAGACGATCACCGCCAGCCAGACCACGGTGATCCAGCCCATGGCGAAATTGCAGATGGCCGTCAGCGCAAAGGCCACCGCCAGAAAGCGCTTCATGTTGGCGTGGTCGGCGAGGAAGCCGTTGGTCAGCTTGCCGATGGCGTAGGCATAATAAAGCGCCGAACCGATCAATCCCAGTTCGACCGGCGAGAAGATGCCGGCGTCGATCAGCGGCTTCTTGACCACCCCGATGGCGAGGCGGCAGGTGTAGATCAGGCCATAGCCCAGGGTGATGGCGATCATCACCCGTAGGCGGTGCTTCCTGAACGCCGCGTCGATCTCCTCGCGGCCGGCCGAGACCGGCAGGTCCGGTCCGGTGGCGAAGAACCCCAGCAGTTTGCGCATCGTCCGTCTCCTCCCAAAGGCGGACTCCCGATCGGCCGGGCGTCTCGTTTCGATCAGCCTATTTCACGCGCCTACGAAATGGAAGAAGAATTCCATATCATCGCATGGTTGGAATGACGAAGCTCTGGTCGGACACGGCGCCGCCTTTCGGCCAGCGCTGGGTCACGGTCTTGGTGCGGGTGAAGAAGCGCACCCCGTCGAGGCCGTACTGATTGAGATCGCCGAAGCCCGAACGCTTCCAGCCGCCGAAGGAATGATAGGCCACCGGCACCGGGATCGGCACGTTTATCCCCACCATGCCGACCTCGACATGTTCGGCGAATTCGCGCGCGGCGTCGCCGTTGCGGGTAAAGATGGAGACGCCGTTGCCGTACTGATGCCGGCTGGGCAGGGCCAGGGCCTCCTCGAAGGTGTGTGCGCGCACGATCTGGAGCACGGGGCCGAAGATCTCCTCGCGGTAGGTCTCCATCTCCGGCGTCACATGGTCGAACAGGGTCGGCGCGAGGAAGAAGCCGTCCTCATGCCCCTGAAGCGAAAAGCCGCGCCCGTCGACCACCAGTTCGGCGCCTTCGTCCACGCCGGTCTGGATGTAGCCCTCGATGCGCGCCCGGTGCGCGGCGGTGATGACCGGACCATAGTGCGCGTCCGGGTCGGTCGAGACCCCGACGCGCAGGCCCGCGATGGCCGGAATCAGCTTCTCGCGCAGGCGATCCGCCGTCTCCTCGCCCACCGGGACCACCACCGGCAGGGCCATGCAGCGTTCGCCCGCCGAGCCGAAGGCTGCGCCCAGCAGGTCGCTCACCGTCTGGTCCATGTCGGCGTCGGGCAGGACGACGCCGTGGTTCTTGGCCCCGCCCATGCATTGCATGCGCTTTCCGTGCGCGGCGCCCGTCGCATAGACGTGCTGGGCGATATCGGAGCTGCCCACGAAGCTGACCGCCTTGATCGCGGGATGCTTCAGGATCGCCTCGACCATCGCCTTGTCGCCGTGAACGATGTTCAGAATCCCTTCCGGCAGGCCCGCCTCGATCATCAGTTCGGCCAGGCGCATCGGAACCGACGGATCGCGTTCGCTGGGCTTCAGGATGAAGGCGTTGCCCGCCGCGATCGCCGGGCCGAACATCCACATCGGGATCATGGCCGGGAAGTTGAACGGGGTGACGCCGGCGACGACGCCCAGCGGCTGACGCGCGGAATAAACGTCGATGCCCGGCCCGGCGCCTTGCGTGTATTCGCCCTTCAGAAGATGCGGGATGCCGCAGGCGAACTCGATCACCTCCAGGCCGCGCTGGACGTCGCCCCTGGAGTCCGCGATCACCTTGCCGTGCTCGCTGGACAGCAGATGCGCCAGTTCGTCCATGTGGGCTTCGAGCAGGGCCTTGAACGCGAACATCACCCGCGCCCGGCGCTGGGGATTGACCGCGGCCCAGCTCTTCTGCGCCTTCACGGCGCTCTCGACCGCGGCCTCCAGGTCGGCGGCGTCGCCGAGACGGACCTTCGCCTGCACCTCGCCGGTGTTGGGGTTGAAGACGTCGCCGAAGCGCGTCGAGGCGCCGACGGCCGCGCGGCCGCCGATGAAATGTTCGATCAGTCTCATGTCAGGCTCCGGGAGGAGAAGTCGCGGTCGTCAGGCGGGCCTGACGATCCAGTCGTGGTCGGGGTCGTTGGTGAACAGCCACCGGCGGCGCGGCCCGGCCATGACGTTCAGATAATAGAGGTCATAGCCGTGCGCGGTCCCCACCGGGTGATAGCCGCGCGGCACCAGCACTACGTCGCCGTCCTCGACCGCCAGGCTTTCGTCCAGCGAGCGGTCGTCGGTGTAGACGCGCTGAAAGGCGAACCCCTGCGGCGGGGAAAGGCGGTGGTAATAGGTTTCCTCGAGCACCGTCTCGCGGCCCGGCGCATCGGTGTCGTGCTTGTGCGGCGGATAGCTGGACCAGTGGCCGGACGGGGTGATGACCTCGACCACCAGCAGGCTTTCCGCCGGTTCGGTTTCAGGCAGGATGTTGCGGACATGGCGGGTGTTGGTCCCCTGCCCGCGCACCTCGCGCGGCATGCGGTCGGCCCCGATCAGGCGCGGTTCCCCCGCCCCCGTTCCCGGCGCCGTGCAGACGGCCAGCTCCACCGCATCCAGCGCGCGCACTTCATAGGCGGTTCCGGCGGGGACATAGACCGCGCCGGGCGCCTTGTCCTCGAACGGGCTTTCACGCCCGCCGACGGCGTCGAAGCGCGTCTCGCCCGCGATCACGTCGGCGGTTCCGGCCACCAGCACAAGACAGGCTTCGCGCTCCGCCTCGCCGCCCGCATGGGTTTCGCCGGGCGCCAGCCTGACCAGCTTGAATCCCACATGATCCCAGCCTGCGCTCTCGGGCGTCACCGTGATGACGGCGCCGGTCGCATCCGGCGGGCCGGGGCGGACCTTCAGGCGGCTCATCACGTCAGCCCCGCTTCCGCCGCCCGCGCCTTCAGCGTCTTCAGGCCCAGGTCGGCGTAGGCGCGTGGGTCGGCCAGCGCCGGATCCTGTTCCGCCTCGATGACGATCCAGCCGGAATAGTCCATGCGCTTGAGCGCCTGCATGACTTCGGCGAAGTCGATCCCGCCGTCGCCCGGCACGGTGAACATGCCCGCCAGAACCCCGTCGAGGAAACTGGCCGAACGCGCCTTCATCGCCGTGAACACAGGCCAGCGCACATCCTTGCAATGCACATGCACGACGCGCTGCGGGTGATCGCGGATCACCGCCAGGGAATTGACCCCGCCCAGCGCCGCATGGCCGGTGTCGAGCGTCAGACCGACGCTGTCGCCCGTGGCCGCAAGGAAGGCGTCGAGATCGGGGCCGGTCTCGACCACGGTTCCCAGATGATGGTGATAGGCGAGCCGGAATCCCTCGCCCTTCAGATAGTCGCCCACGGCGGTCATGTGCGCGCCGAAGGTCTTCCAGTCGTCGGCTTTCAGGCGCGGCGAGCCGGTCAGGGGAACGCTGCGGTCGCCATGCACGGCGTTGGAGGTTTCGGCGAAGACGAACACGTCCGTCCCCATCGCCTTCAGGAGATTCAGGTGCGGCTGCATGGCGGCGATCTCGGCGTCAGCATCGCGGATCAGCAGCGCGCCGGAATACCAGCCGCCGATGAGGGAGAGGCCGAATCCGTCCAAGAGCGGATGCAGATGGTCCGGGTCGCGCGGAAACTTGCCGCCCAGTTCGACGCCCTCGAACCCCACGTCGCGGATGTCGGCCAGGATGGAGGCCAGGGGCGTCGCCCCGCCCAGTTCCGGCATGTCGTCATTGGCCCAGGCGATCGGACTGACGCCCCAGCGGATGGTCATGTGAGGTCTCTTTTCATGCGGACGCCCGCCTCATAGTCGCGGCGCGCGGCCACGACCTCGGGACGGTCGGAGGTTTCGGGCACGGCCACGTCCCACCACCAGCCCCCGGCCTCGGTGGTCTTCAGCGGATCGGTCTCGATGACGATGACGGTGGTGCGGTCGGCGGCGCGGGCGCGGGCGATGGCGGCTTCAAGCTCGCCGAGGTTGGCGGCCCGTTCGGAGATCGCGCCGAGGCTTTGCGCGTGGGCGGCGAAGTCGATGTCGGCCGGGATTTCGTGGCGCGCATCGGCCAGCAGATTGTTGAAGCCGGGGCTGCCCGTCGCCTGCTGCAGCCGGTTGATGCAGCCGAAGCCGCGATTGTCCAGCAGCACCACGATCAGCTTCAGGCCCAGCATGACCGAGGCGGCCAGCTCCGAGTTCAGCATCAGATATGAGCCGTCGCCGACCATGACCACGACCTCGCGCTCCGGCTCGGCCATCCTGACGCCGAGGCCGCCTGCGATCTCGTAGCCCATGCAGGAAAAGCCGTATTCCAGGTGATAACCGCCAGGCCGCGCCGTCTTCCATAGCTTGTGCAGTTCGCCCGGCAGGCCGCCTGCGGCGCAGACCAGCACCGTTTCTTCGCCCGTCGCGCGCTGTACGGCGCCGATCACCTGGGCGTCGCTGGGCAAGCTGTTTCCCACCTCGCCCGCCGTGGCGGCCTCGACCACCGCATTCCATTCGGCCACGCGCGCGGCATGGGCGTCTGCATTGGGCGCGCGCCAGCCATTCAACCGCGCCGCCAGCCCTTCCAGCACCGTGCGGGCGTCCCCCGCCACGGCCTCGGCGCCGTGTTTGTGGGCGTCGAACGGCTGGATGTTGATCTGAAAGAGCCGCGCGTCGGGGAACAGAGTGCGCGAGCCGGTGGTGAAGTCGGCCAGCCGCGTGCCGACCCCGACGATCAGGTCGGCTTCCGACGCCGCCGCATTGGCCGCGCTCGATCCGGTCACGCCGATGGAGCCGAGCGCTTGCGGATGATCCCACGCAAGGGCGCCCTTGCCGGCCTGGGTCTCGGCCACCGGCAGGCCGGTCGATGCGGCCAGCTTCGCCAGCACGCTTTCCGCTTCGCTGTAGAGCACGCCGCCGCCCGAGACGATCAGGGGACGCTTCGCCGCGCGCACCGCCTCGGCCAGCCGCTCCATCTCGCCCGCGTCGGCGGGCTGACGCCGTTCACGCCAGACGCGGGGGGCGAAGAAGGTTTCCGGATAATCGAACGCCTCGGCCTGAACGTCCTGACAGAAGGCCAGGGTCACAGGACCGCAGGCCGCCGGATCGAGCAGGATCGAAAGGGCTTTCGGCAGGGCGTCCAGAATCTGTTCAGGCCGGGAGATGCGATCGAAATACCGCGACACCGGGCGGAAACAGTCGTTGGCCGAAACCGTCGCGTCGGCGAAGTCCTCAAGCTGTTGCAGCACCGGATCGGGTCGGCGCGACGCATAGACGTCGCCCGGCAGGAACAGCACCGGCAGGCGATTCACATGGGCCACGGCGGCGGCTGTCACCATGTTGGTCGCGCCCGGCCCGATGGAGGTGGTGCAGATCATGGCGCGGCGACGGCGCATCTGCTTGGCGTAGGCGACCGCCGCATGGGCCATGCCCTGCTCGTTGTGGGCGCGAAACGTGGGCAGCTGGTCGCGCGCGGCCCACAGGGCCTCGCCCAGACCCGCCACGTTGCCGTGGCCGAAGATGGCCCAGCAGCCGGCGAAATAGGGAACCTCGGCTCCGTCGACCACCACATGCTGGGCGCAGAGCCAGCGCACGGCGGCCTGGGACGCGGTGAGGCGCACGGTCCCGGTCATCCCACGGCCTCGCGCAGATCGGCGGGCGGCGCATTGCCCGCCCGGGCGGCGCGCCAGGCGTCCACCAGCACCTTGAAGCGGGCGGCGAGATCGGCGGTCGCCGTTTCGTCGTCGATGCGGCCCGTCAGCCACGCCTCGGCCACGTCGGCGAAGATGGTGCGCCCGACGGCGAAGCCCTTGACGACGGGCGATTGCGCCGCCGCGCGGAACGAGGCGATCAGCACCTCCTGCGGCGCCGACAGGCCCAGCAGCACCACGCCGCGGCAATGGGGGTCATTGGCGGCGATGACGCGCTCGATGTCGGCCCACGCTTCCGCGTCGTCGGAGGGCTCAAGCTTCCACCAGTCGGGCTTCATGCCCAGATCATAGAGCCTTTGCAGCACCCCCGACACGGTCGTCGCATCGACCGGCCCGTGCGGGGCGGCGATGATTTCGATCAGCAGCTCGTGGCGGCTTTTCCGCGCGGCGTCCTGAAGCCTCAGCAACTGCCGCTCCTGACGCTCGCGCAGATCGGCCGGGTCGTCGGGGTGATAGAACACCAGGCACTTGACCACATGATTGGCGGGCCACGCGCGCAGCTCCGCCCCCACGTCGGGGCCGCATTCGAATTCGACCGGCCGCGAGCCCGGAACCTCGATCGGACGTCCGATCCAGTAGGGATAGTCGGCGGCGGCCTCCAGCCCGCGCATGCCGAAGCGGCCGTCCAGCAGAACCCCGAAACGCCCATCGCCCCGCGCCAGCCGGTCCACGGTCTTCAGCGCCAGCGCCTTGAACACCGGGATGCGTTCGGGCTCGACGCCGGTGCGGCGGCACAGATCCTCGAACTGGCTGCGGTGATCCATCGCCAGAACGGTCAGCTCGTCCCAGGCGCCCGCCCGGTTGGCGATCCAGTTCAGATGCTCCAGCTCCGCGTCCTCGCGCAGCCGGAACGGGCGTTCGCCGCCGTCCAGGAAGGCGCGCAGCTCCTCCCACGTCGGGATCGCCGGGGCGCAGCCGTGGCGCGAGACGACGATGGCCCCGCAGGCGTTGGCGTAGTCGCAACAGACCTCCAGCGGCTCGTCTTTCAGCCAGCCGCGCAGGAACCCGGCCATGAAGGCGTCGCCCGCGCCCAGCACATTGAACACCTCGATCCGGAAACGGCGTCCGCTGATGCCGTCGTCGAGGCTGTCGGGCACGTCGCCGGGGAAGACCGAACAGCCGTCCGCCCCGCGCTTGCACACCAGAACCGCATCCGTCTTCGCCCGCACGGCGCGCAGGGCGGCGATGGTGTCGGTCGAGCCGCCGAGAATGTGCATCTCCTCCTCGGTGCCGACGATCAGGTCGCACAGGGGCAGCACCTGTTGCAGCCGCGCGGTGACGGCGGCGTCGGCGACAAAGCGGTTCTCGCCCATGTCCGGCGCCGTCAGGCCCCACAGCACGGGCCGATAGTCCACGTCGAACACCACGCGGCCGCCCGCCGCCCGGACTGTTTCACAGGCTTTCACGCAGGCGTCGAACACGGCCGGCCGCGACAGGTGGGTGCCGTTTATCAGCACCGCGCCCGCCGAGGCGATGAAGTCCGCATCCACGTCGTCAACCGTCAGCGCCATGTCGGCGCAGTTCTCGCGGTAGAAGATCAGGGGAAAGGTGTCCGGGTCGCGGATGCCGAGGAAGACCAGCGCCGTCAGTCGCTCGGCGTCGGTGACCACGCCCCGGGTCGAGACCCCCTCGCGCGCCAGTTGCTCGCGGATGAAGCGCCCGAAATGATCGTTGCCCACCCGGGTCAGCAGCCCGGCGTCGAGGCCGAGCCGGGACGCGCCGACGGCGGTGTTGGTGGGGCTGCCGCCGATATATTTGGCGAAGGACTGCATGTCCTCCAGCCGCCCGCCGGTCTGTTCGCCATAGAGATCGACGCAGGAGCGGCCGATGGCGATCAGGTCCAGTGTCTGTTTCTGTTTCGCCGCCGGCATCCGTCACATCTTTCAGGCGGGGCGGGCCACGTCGGCGCCTCCGTTATGTAACGTATATTCCAATGATGAAATGTTCGCAATGGTTGTTTCATTTCCGCTTGCGGCGCGGCTTGCCCGCGCCCAGCGCCGAGCGGTTACGGGCGTCCTGCGAATGGGCGAAGGCGTAGGCGATGACCAGCGACTGGGCGAGGCACATGGACGCCGACAGGGAGCGGAACTTGCGGATTTCCGCCTCGCGCACCTGCAGCACCAGCGAGGCGGGCTTGGCCACCGGGCTGACCAGGCTGTCGCTGATCGACAGCACCTTGCAGTCCGCCTCGACCGCCGCGTCGATCAGATGCAGGGCCTCTTCGGCATAGGGATGATAGCTGACCATCAGCAGCAGATCGTCCGCGCCGATGGCGTGAATCTGCTGGCGCGTCATGCCGCCGACGCTGTCGATGAACACGGTCTTCTTGTCCACCTGATGCAGCGAATAGGCGATGTAGGCCGCCACCGGGAACGAGCGGCGGAAGCCGGCCACATAAACGGTGTCGGCGCGCGCGATCAGGTCCACCGCCGCGCCGATGTCGTGGCTGCTGATGATCTCGCCGAGGTTCTGGAGCGCCAGCACATTGCCTTCGACGAATTCGGCCAGCACCTGGGCCGGGCCGCCCACGGCCTTGCCGTCCACGCCCTCGGTGAATTGGCGCACCCGTTCGCCGTAGCCCAGCGCGGCGCCGCCCGACAGCAGCCCGTCGCGGAACAGCCGCTGCATCTGGGTGGCGCCGTCATAACCGAAGGTCTTGGCGAAACGCACGATGGCCGAGGGCTGGACGCCGCTGCGTTCCGCCAGCACCGCCAGCGTCTCCAGCGCCACCGCGTTCGGCTCATCCAGCACATAGCGGGCGATCTGCTGCAGGCGCTTGCTGAGGGATTCATACCGGTCGAGGATCGCCGCGCGCAGATCTTCGGCGGTCTGGGGCGGCTGGGGCGGTTCGACCATGCGGGCCATTCTCCGACGATGTGCGGGCAACCTAGACGCGCTCGCGAGCGGCGACAATGGAATGAAACGCGGCAGATGGAAATTCTATTTCATCTATAGACAGAATATTGGTTCCATGCTGATTGAGCGCAAACGGGGAGAGGAACCTTGGGCCAGATCGAGGCGGCGCTGATCGGCGCGGGCAGGATGGGATCGATCCACGGGGCGAACGCCGCCGCGCGGCCCGACATGCGCATCCGATACGTCATCGACCCGCGTCCCGAAGCGGCGGGCGCACTGGCCGCAACGCTGGGCGCCGAGGTCGCCGGACTGGATCAGGCGCTGGCCGATCCGGCCGTCGGCGCGGTGCTGGTGTGCAGCTCCACCGATCAGCATCTGGCCCATGCGGTCGCGGCGCTGGCGGCGGGCAAGGCCGTCTTCTGCGAGAAGCCGATCGACCTTGATCTGGAAAAGGTGCGCGCCGCCGGGACCACGCTGCGCGACCGTCCGTTCGTGCTCGCCTTCAACCGGCGCTTCGACCCCGACCTGCGGGCGCTCAAACGCAGGCTGGACGGCGGGACGGTGGGAAAGCTGGAGAGCCTGCACATCACCAATCACGACCCCGCCCCGCCGCCGCCCGGGTTCATCCCCACCAGCGGCGGGCTGTTCCGCGACTTCACCATCCACGACCTCGACCTGACCCGCTGGCTGCTGGGCGAGCCGATCGTCGAGCTGTTCGCCACGGCGAGCTGTCTCGTGGATCCGGAGATCGGACGGCAGGGCGACGTGGACACCGCCCGCGTGGTGCTGAAATCGCAAAGCGGGCGCCTGGCGGTGATCTCCAACACGCGCCGTTCGGGCTATGGCTACGACCAGCGGGTGGAGGCGTTCGGCTCGAACGGCATGGCGCGGGTCGGCAACGCAGCCCACGACACGGTGGTCATGCTGACCGAGGATGGATCATGCGGTGCGCCGATCCTGCCGGGCTTCCTCCAGCGCTACGCCGCCTCCTACAAGGCCGAGATGGATCATTTCGCCGACGTCGCCCTGGGCCGCGCCGCGCCGCTGGTGGGCTACGAAGACGGCCTTCAGGCCCAGACGCTGGCCGACGCCTGCGACCGTTCCGCCCGCACCGGCAAGGCCGTCCGCCCATGAGCAAGACCATGCACAGCATCGCCCTGATCGGCGCCGGCCGCATCGGCCGCATCCACGCCGGCAACGCCGCCGCAAGCGCGCGCCTTTCGCTTACCGCCATCGTCGATCCGATGACCGCCTCGGCCCAGGCCCTGGCCGACGAATACGGCGCCCAGGTGCGTGACCTCGACGCCGTGATGAACGACCCGGCGATTACGGGCGTCGTCATCGCCAGCTCCACCGACACCCATCTGGACTACAGCGTCCGCGCCGCGAAGGCCGGCAAGGCGATCTTCTGCGAAAAGCCAATCGACCAGGATCTCGAGCGCGCGAAGTCTGCTGCGGACGCGCTTTCCGGCGCCCGGCTGCTGCTGGCCTTCAACCGGCGCTTCGATCCCAATTTCCAGGCGCTGAAGGCCAGGCTGGACGCCGGCGCCGTGGGGACGCTGGAAAGCCTGCAGATCACCTCCAATGATCCCGCCCCGCCGCCACCCGCCTATGTCGCGGTGTCCGGCGGGCTGTTCAAGGACATGGCGATCCACGACTTCGACATGGCCCGCTGGCTGCTGGGCGAGGAGCCCGTCGAGGTCTATGCGGCGGGCAGTTGCCTGGTCGATCCCGAGATCGGCAAGCTGGGCGACATCGACACGGCCCGCACGGTGCTGAAGACCGCCTCCGGGCGACTGTGCGTGATCTCGAACACGCGCCGCTCCGGCTATGGCTACGATCAGCGCATCGAGGCCTACGCCTCGAACGGCATGGTGCGCGCCGACAATCTGACGGAATCGACCGTCGAGGTGTGGAGTGAGGCCGGCGCCGCCGCCGACCGTTTCCAGAACTTCTTCCTCGACCGCTACGCTGAAGCCTATCGCCGTGAGATGGACCATTTCGCCGACATGCTGGACGGCAAGGCGCAGCCGCTGGCGGGCTACGCCGACGGCGTCGCCGCCCTCGCCCTGGCGGAAGCCGCCGCCCGCTCGCTGAAGACGGGCCAGCCGGTCAGGGTCTGACGGCGCCTTCTTTCCGCCTCCTGACGAACCAGGCGTCGTGCACAGCATGACCTGAACAACTGCGCTTGTTCATCCGACCGCCTTCGACGCCCCCTGCTCGAACACGATAGAGAATAAAAAAACGGCGGCCCGGTGGGGCCGCCGCTGGAAGGCCGCTCAGGAAAGCGGAAATCAGAAGGTGAGCTGGATGCCGGTCCGCACCGACCAGCCGTAGCGCTCCACTTCATCGACGCGCTGACGGATGCCCTGGAACATGCGGTTGGGCGCGTCGTTGAGGTTCGAGCCCTCGAGGAAGAGGGTGGCGTTGCGCGTCAGATTATAGCCGATGCGGGCGTCCCACTGGTTGAAATCGTCCACATAGATGTCGCTGTAGGCGTCGTCGCCCGGCTCCAGCAGATAGGCCGAGCGGTGCGTGTAGGCGATGCGGCCGGAGAAGCCGTATTTCTCATACGACAGGTGCGCCGAGGCCACCTGGTCGGACTGGTTGGCCAGCGGCAGGGTTTCGCCGGGGCGGCCCGGAATCCCCTCCGCTTCGGAGCTGACGAAGGTCAGGCTGGCGCCCACGCTGAAACCGTCGAACGGCGAGGGCAGAGAGGACAGTTCATACTGGGCGTTGAGCTCGACCCCTGTCACCGTGGCGCTGTCGGCGTTGACCGGGCGCGTGACGTCGGCGCCCACCAGCGCCTGACCGGCGTAGGTTCCGCTTTCAGTGACGGTGGTGAAATAGATCGGGTTCTCGATCTCCTTGTGGAACACCGCCATGCTGAGAATGCCGCGGTCGCCGATGTAGTATTCGACGGCCGCGTCGAAGTTGGTCGAGGTCAGGGGCTCCAGATTCGGATTGCCCATCTCGACTTCGTTGTCGGCGGTGTTGACGATGGTGATCGGCGCCAGCTGCTCGTAGTTGGGCCGTCCGATGGCGGTGGTGATCGCGCCGCGCAGGACGACGTTTTCGCCCAGGTCGTAGCGCACGTTCACGCCGGGGAACCAGTCGGTGTAGCTCTGTGAGCCGAAGGTGTCGTAGTCCTTGTCGATGTCGGCCATCGTCAGGGTGTCGAGCACCGCCTTGGCCGCATAGTCGCTCTCGGTCTGTTCGACGCGCACGCCGGGGATGACGGTCCAGTTCCCGGCCCTGAGCGTGGCCATGACATAGGCCGCCGTGATGGTCTCGTTGACACGGTAGTCCGAGGCCAGGCTGTCGCCGATCGAGGCTTCCTCGTCCAGGTCGAAATCGTTGATGTTGGCGCGGAAGAAGGCGTCGGCCGCCGCGCGGTCGATGGTCGCGCCGAACGGATAGCGCCCGTCGAACACCGAATCGATCGGCGTCCCCGTGAACTGGCTCATGAAGATGTCCGGCCCGCCGAAGCCGTCATAGATCATGGCGTCGGTGTCGCTGGTCTTCTCGCGGTCCAGATATTTCAGGCCGAACTGCAGGGTCGAATTGTAACCGAAGTCCAGCGGCATGCGGTAATCGATGCGGAACTGGAACAGGTCTTCCAGCGCCTCGCGGTTCTCGTAGCTGGTTTCGTCGAACTCGTAGAGCGAGGCGTCATAGGCGTCGGCGTGGTTGGAATAACGGAACAGGGGCTCCGACAGATCGTAGGAGCCGGTCAGGTCCTCGGCCACGAAGATCCATTCGTCGCGATTGGGATCCTGCTTGTCGGCGCGGGTGAAGGTGGCCTCCAGGTTCAGCCAGTTCTCGCCGATGTCGAACTCGCCGCCCACCGAAGCGGTGAATGTGCTGGTGTCCTCGGTTCGTGAGCGCAGGGCCCGCACGCCCTCGGCCTCGGCGAAGTCGCCGCTGTTCGCCGTCTGGTTGGTGATCTCGTCCTCGTCCAACTCCATGCCGAAGTTCGGGCGGGCCTCGGTGTCGTTGTACTGGGCGTACATCAGCCGCAGGAAGGTGCGGACGCCGTCGCGCGGGCGCCAGTCGAAATTGGCCACCGCCCCGGTGCGTTCACGCTGGGTGATATACTGCCGGATGGTCTGTTCCAGCGGCACGTCCTCGCCGTTGACCGGCTCCCAGCTTCCACCCGACTGCACGTTCTCGGAGCCGAGGGTGCGGGCGGAGTGGTTGAAGGCCAGCACCACCCCGAACTGCCGGTCGGGGCCGAACAGCGTGCCGAACGAGGCGTCGAACTCGTAGGGATTCTCGCCATTGATGTCGTTGTAGCCATAGGCGCCGCGCGCCGTGCCGAAGGTGCGGTTGCGGTCGAAGGCCGTGACCGTCTCGATGTTGGCCTGGCCCGCGATGGCGTTGGCGTCGAGGTCGGGCGTCAGGGTCTTGACCACGGTGACGGCGCCGATCAGGCCCGAGGGAATGTCATCCAGCTTGACCTGACGCGCCTCGGGTTCGGGCGCGGCGGCGGTCTGGCCGTTGAGGGTCACGTTGAGCAGGTCGGGCGACACGCCGCGCACCGTCAGATAGCGGCCCTCGCCCTGGTCGTTGGCGACCGACAGGCCCGGCAGGCGGCGCAGCGCCTCGGCGACGTTCTGGTCCGGCAGGCGGCCCACGTCGTCGGCGCGAACCTGATCCACCTGGCTGTCGGAATCCCGCTTGGATTCCAGAGCCGCCCGGTCCGCCGCGCGGCGGCCGGTGACGACAATCTCGTCGACGGTGACGGCGTCCTGGGCCGCGACAGCCGTCGGCGCCAGAAGACAGGTGGACATCAGAAGGGTCCTGAAGGCCCCACGACGATGGACGCTCATTTTCCTCAACCTCCCCGAAAGCGCCGCCTTGCTGAATCCGGTCGAACCGGCGTGAAACGGCTTATGGCGAAACGATACGAACAAATCTTCTATTTTGCAAACTATTTAGAATAAACCTTGCAAAAAATGGCTGTCGGCGTAGGCTCGAACGCCTGAAAACGGCACAGGAATTCCAGTTTTCTGCGCCGGAGAACAAACAGGGTTTTCATGTAATTTCGTTTCCTTTCATGAGGATAAGCAACATCACGGCCGTCCCCGAGAAGACCGAACCCGGTTCTTCACCTGACATCACCCTGACAGATGAATGTGACACCTTGTCAGCGGTGGTTTCATATCAGCGACGCCATCAGACGCCGACCAACAGGAAGATCACACCATGACCGCCCACCGTCTTTCCCCCCTGATGCGCTCCACGGCCGTGGCGACCGTCGCCGCCTTCTGCGGAGTCCTGGCCCTGACCGCCGCGCCCGCCTCGGCCCAGACCGTCGCCCCCGCCGTCGGCGCGACGGTCGAGACGTCGCCGTCCGCGAGCCTCGAGATCCAGGGCGGCGTCATCGCCGTGGACAGCAACGGCGAGACACGTCTGATCGCCGCCACCTCGCTGGGCGGGCTCGAGGTCTATGACGACGCCGGGCGCCGGCTGGACACGGTGGCGGCGGGCGAGGCGGCGGGGCTGGGCGTCGCCTACGGCTTCCCGCTGAACGGACAGCCGACGACGCTGGTCGGGATCACCGACGTGACCAACAATTCACTGCGCTTCTTCGCCCTGCGCGACGGGACGCTGAGCGAGGTCGGCGCGACGCCCGAGCCCGTCGGCTTCGCCGCCGAGAACATCTGTTTCCACCATCACGCGCTGGACGGCCTCACCTACGCCTTCGTCATGGGCGACGGCGGCGAGATCGATCAGCGGCTGGTCTATGAAAGCGCGCCGGGCCGGGTCTCGACGCGCGCCGTGCGCCGCATCCAGGTTCCCTCGCCGGTCGAACAGTGCGCCGCCGACAGCGCATCGGGCCTGCTCTATGTCGCCGAAGAGACGGTCGGCCTGTGGCGCCTCAGCGCCGACGCAGAGGCCGATGTCGACGCGACCCTGATCGACAGCGCCCGCCTGGGCGCCCTGAGCGGCGAGGTGAAGGGCCTGACCCTCTACGACGGCGGCCCCGGCGCGCGCTGGCTGATCGCATCCGATTCCGAGGCCGGGCGGCTGAACGTCTATGACCGCGAGAACGACGACGCCTATATCGGTTCGTTCGCCGTCGCGGCGGCGGACGAGACGGTCGGCGAGCCGGGCCGCCTGTCGGCGCTCGGCCTGGGCGCCGGTTCGCTGACGGTGGTGGACGAGGACGGCCTGAACCTCAAGGTCGTGTCGGTCGCCGACATCGCCGCCGCCATCGGACGCCCGGCGGGCGCGCCGCAGGATCCGCGCCTGTTCCACGATTCGACCCTGCCGACCGTCACCGCCACGGTGCAGAGCGTCTCCGTCGAAAGTTTCGGCGACGCCGCCGACGATCCGGCCATCTGGGTCCACCCGACCGACCCGGCGCAAAGCCTCATCCTCGCCACCGACAAGAAGGCGGGGCTCTATGTCTATGACATGCAGGGCCAGGTGGTTCAGTTCCTGCCGGTGGGCAAGGTCAACAACGTCGACGTGCGCGACGGTTTCAGCCTGAACGGCGAAAGCGCCACCATCGTCACGGCCAGCAACCGCACCACGCGCGGCATCTCGATCTTCCGGCTCGACCCGGAGACGCGCCTGCTGACCGACGTGGCCGACGGCCTGCAGCCGACCGAGCTGAACGATCCGTATGGCCAGTGCATGTACCGCAACCCGCAGTCGGGCCGCACCTATGTCTTCATCAACGGCGACGAGACCCGCAAGCGCCAGTGGGAGCTGATCGACGCCGGGAACGGCCGTGTGCGGGCCGAGTTCGTGCGCGAACTGACGTTCGGCTCTCAGACCGAAGGCTGCGTGGCCGACGACGAGACCGGCGTGCTCTATGTGGGCGAAGAGGACGTCGCCCTGTGGCGCATCAGCGCCGAGCCGGACGGCGGGACCGAACTGACCGCCGTCGACACCATCGAGGGCAACCCGGCCATGGCCGACGATCTGGAGGGCGTCGCTCTCTATGACCTCGGCGGCGGCCGCGGCTACATCATCGGCTCCAGCCAGGGCAACGACACCTATGCGGTGTGGCGCCGCGAAGGGAGCCAGGAATATCTCGGCTCCTTCGCCATCGTCGCCGATCCGGCGCTGGGCATAGACGGCGCCTCGGAAACCGATGGGCTGGAGGTCACCAGCCGCGATCTCGGTCCCGGCTTCGAGCACGGCGCCCTGATCGTGCAGGATGGCCGGCGCGTGATGCCGCAGTCGAACCAGAACTACAAATATGTGCCCTGGTCGGCCATCGCCGAGGCGCTGAACCTTGAAGTGCGCCAAGCGCAATAAGCCCTCCCCGGCCCGCCTGACGCCGCCCTGACGCCCGCCTCACCCGCGGCGTCAGGGCGGATGGGCCAGAACACCGGAACGCAAACCGCGCCCGTCGCGCGGACCGCTCCCCGACGAACGTCGAACAGACGTCAAGACAGAAGGACGCCTTCCATGCGCTTCAAGGCCGCATCCCTCGCCATCGCCCTCGCGCTCGCCGCGCCTGTGGCGTGGCCCGCCACCCCCGCCGTCGCCCTGACGGACACCGCCGTTCAGGCGCCCGAAAGCGCCGCCGACCCGCACGCGGAGCTGGAAGCCTTCGTCTCGGGCATCCTCGATCGCATGACGCGCGATCTGGACGACGCGGCGCGCCTGAACCTGACGCCCGAAAGCGCGGCGGCCTTCCTCAGCCCCGCCGAGCGCGAGCGGCTCGCCACAGGCTTCGCGCGCTTTTCGGTGGACCGGCCCGCGCGTCTCTACGTGGCCTTCGACCACACATACGGCGAGACGCCGTTCTGGCTGACTGACCTGGGCTTCCAGCGCCGCGCCGATCTCGACTTCATCGTCGATGTGGAAGACGATTTCCACGTCTGGGAAAAGACGGTTCCCGCCGGGGAAGTGCGCCTCGGCGTGCCCAGCCTGTCCGGCGAGATGAAGCCCTACATCGTCTTCGCGGCGCCCGTCGACGGCGAAGCCCCGGTGCTGGTCACGCCTCTGGTTCCCGGCACGGACGTCGAGATCGCCCGCCTCAACGGCGCGCCCTACATCGACGACAATGATTTCTTCAACACCCTGCCCGAGGCGCTGATCGGCCTGCCGGTGCTGCGCTCGTTCGAGATCTGGGAGTTCGCATCGCGGATGGTGGGCTTCTTCCGCGCCACCGACTACCCGTCATCGCCTTCGCCCGACCATCTGCAACTGACGTGGCAGGGCGATCCGCGCACCTCGATCACCGTGCAGTGGCGCACGGATGAAACCGTCGGCCAGGGTCTCCTCAGAATCACGCCCGCCGACGGCGGCGAGGCCCGCGACGTGACCGCCGGTTTCGCCGAGCACAGCAGCCGCCAGATCGTCAACGATCCGGTCATCCGCCTGCACCGCGCGCGGGTGGACGGCCTCGCCCCGGCGACCGACTATCACTACGCCGTCAGCGTCGACGCGGGTGAAAGCTGGACGCCCATGCGCCGCTTCCGCACCGCCGCCGAGGCGGGCGCCGAACCCTATTCGTTCGTCTATCTGGGCGACCCCCAGAACGGGCTCGATGAATGGGGCGACCTGATCCGCGAGGCCGACCGGCGCTTTCCCGAGGCGCGCTGGTTCATGATCGCGGGCGACCTGATCGACCACGGCACGGAGCGCGACAACTGGGACCAGTTCTTCGAGGAAGGCTCATCGGTGTTCGACCGCACCACGATCGTGCCGGCGCTGGGCAATCACGACAGCCACGGCGGCCACCCGACCCTCTACCTCCAGCATTTCGCCCTGGCCGATAACGGCACGGACAATCTGGAGCCGGGGCGCACCTATCATGTCGCCTATCAGGACATGCTGGTGGTGGTGCTGGACTCCAACTACGACCTGCATGATCCGCAGGGCCAGGCCGAATGGCTGGACCGCACCCTGGGCGAGAGCGACGCGCGCTGGAAGGTGGTGATCTATCACCATCCGTTCTACGCCTCGCGCCCCGGACGCGATAATCATGAGCTGCGCGCCGCCTGGGGGCCGATCTTCGACCGGCACAATGTGGACATCGCCTTCCAGGGCCACGACCACGCCTACATGCGGACCGTGCCCATGCGCGACAACCGGCCCGCCGTCGAGGGCGAGCACGGCACGGTCTATCTGGTCGCCGTCTCGGGAACCAAGATGTATGAGCAGCAGGCGCCCGGGTTCGCCGTGGCGGGCGCGGTCGACACCCGCACCTACCAGATCATCGAGGTCGACCCGGTCGCCGGAACGCTCGACTATCGCGCCATCGACACCGACGGCGCGGTCATCGACAGTTTCGCCCTCGACAAGGACTGAAGCGGGCGTACGCCTCCAGGCTCTCGTGGGGACTGTTCAAACAATCGCCGCCAGCACCCTCAGAGCCTGGACCGTCTCGCGCACGTCGTGGACCCGCACCATCGCCGCGCCCCGCCGCGCGCCCTCCAGCGCCAGGGCCAGCGAACCGCCCAGCCGCTCGGCCGGATCGACAGCGGCCGGATCGAGGGTCTGGATCATCCGCTTGCGGCTGGCGGCGTAGAGGACGGGGAAGCCCAGGGCGGTCAGGCGGTCCAGGTTCGCGGTCAGGGCCAGATTGTGCGCCGTGGTCTTGCCGAAGCCGATGCCGGGATCCAGCCAGATACGCCCACGCGCCACGCCCGCCTTCATGGCGGCGCCGGCCAGGGCGTCCAGACGCCCGGCCACCTCGGCGACAACATCATCATAATGGGGAGCCGCCTGCATGGTGCGCGGCTCGCCCTTCATGTGCATCAGGACCACGTCGCAGCCCAAATCGGCGGCGACGGAGAGGCTTTCTGACGAATGGGTCAGGGCGGTGACGTCGTTCCACATGACCGCGCCGGCCATGACGGCGGCGCGCGCCACATGCGGCTTCATGGTGTCGATGCTGATGAGGGCGTGCGGACGGCGTGCGCGCACGGCCTCGATCACCGGGATGACGCGGTCGATCTCCTCGTCCGCCCCGACAGGGTCGGCGCCCGGCCGGGTGCTTTCGCCGCCGATGTCCAGGATGTCGGCCCCCTCGTCGAGCAGACGCAGGGCGTGGTCCACGGCCGCGTCCGGACGAATCCACCGCCCGCCGTCCGAGAAACTGTCCGGCGTGACGTTCACGATGCCCATGACGCGGACGACGCCCCCTTTCGGCAGGCTGTCCAGAAGACGAGCGGGCGCCGGGGTCATCACCGATCTCTCTCCCCGATCAGGCCGCTGATGGCCTGCAGATAGTCGGCGAAGGCGCGGCGGCCCTGGGACGTGATGCTGACGCGGGTCAGCGGCTTGTTGTTCTTGAAGCTCTTGGCGATGGCGACATAGCCGGCCTCTTCCAGCTTCTTGAGGTGAACCGACAGGTTGCCCTGGGTCGCCTCGAGCACGGTTTTGAGTTCGGTGAAATCCGCCACCTCGGCGTCGGCCAGATAGACCATGATCCCCAGCCGCATGCGGCCGTGGATGATCTCGTCTATGCGCCCGAGGTCCTCCAGCCCCATGTCAGCCTTCGCGCCGGGCGCGCAGGGCGCCCTTCAGCATGATCCAGCCGGGTCCCGCGAACAGCACGAACAGCGCCGTGGTGCAGACGACGAGGTAGAGAAACGGCTCGCGCACCAGCGCGCCCAGGGCCACCGCAGCGATCCAGCCGCCGATCGAGGCCGCCAGCATCCAGAGCTTCTTCTTCAGCACCCAGGCCAGATACCAGGCCGCCGCCTGAAGCACGAACATGACCGCCGGATAATAGAGCCATATGGCGAAGTCCTGATCCCGCGCGGCGCCCAGGCCGAAGATGACGATCCCCGCCAGATTGGCGAATCCGGCGCCGTTGAAGGCCGCGTTCAGCGCCCGTGTCGCCGTGGGGCCGAGGCCGAGCATCTTCCTGTCCTCGATGACCGCCCAGGCCAGCACGGCGCAGAACGTCACGCTGATGGCGATGATGAACGCAAGGACGGCCAGGCCCGGCCAACGGATCCAGCCGACCATCAGGGCCAGATGGAACAGGCATTGAACGCCATACAGCAGGCCCGCCGCCAGATAGGCCACCCCGAGGGTCAGAAACCCCCTGGCGCCGCCGCCCTCCACGATGGCGCGCAGAAAGGAGAGGTCGTCCTCGGGCGAGATCATGCGGGGCTTGGCGGGCATGGCGTCGTTCCTCTGCCGTGCGGCTGGCTCTGGGGTGGACCAGCCGCACGGGCTTGGCAAGGGGTTCAGGCGGGTTGATCGGCGGGGCCCGGAGCGGGACGCCGCCATGGGATGCGGCGGCCGTTCAGCCCCGTCCCCAGGACGGTGTGGCGCACCAGGAGCGCATAGGTGAGCAGGCCGATGGCGGTCACGCCCGCAGTCAGAATGACCAGCTTGGCCCACCAGGGCAGGTCCAGGTTCAGCAGCAGAACCTGAGCGGCCATCACCAGCGGCAGGTGGATGATGTAGATCCAGTAGGACGCATCGGCCACATAGCGCCGGATCGCGCTCACGCCCGACAGGAACCGCAGGGCCAGGGCCGTCACGGCGAAAGTCGAGGTGAACACGGCGAGCGCGTAAACACAGGCGGCGAAAGCCTTGGCCGCCCCCTCCTCGACGGGCGTCCAACTCGGGACCGGTCCCCCCGACAGCATCATGGCGCCCGCCCCGGTCCCCAGCGCCATGATCGTGAACGGCGCCCACATCCCGGCGATGCGGGCCAGCAGGTCGCGGCGACGGTCCAGCAGGAAACCGAACCCGAAGGCCGCGCCGAACCCGGTCAGGGCGGCGGCGTTGGGGACGAATCCCGTATCCGGCGTCGGTATGCCGAAGAAGGGAACCCATCCGGGCGTGAGATAGAGCGCCAGGGCCAGCGGCGCGGCCAGGACCAACGGCGCGAACGGCCCGGTCAGGAGCGCGCCCGTGATCCGGTCCAAAATCCCCCCCCAGGCGCCGTTGCGGTCCAGAAGGGCGAACGGCAGACGCAACAGAAGCGTGGCCGCGTAGAGCACCAGCAGCATCCACAGGAACCACAGGTGCGTCAGGGGGAAGGTCTGAAGCGTCAGCGGCGGCGGGGGCGGGGCGTCTTCAGGGAAGGCTCCGCCGTTCTGCACCCACGCCGACCAGATGATCGCCGCCACAATGGCGGGGAACACCACCCACCACAGGCCGAACAGCGGCCCGGCGATGCGCTTGAGGCGATCCAGCGCAAAGCCCTTCCAGCCCCGCCGGTGCAACAGCATGTGCGCGAACAGGCCCGCGATCAGGAAGAAGGTCGTCATGCGGAACAGATGGATGACGAAGAACGCACCCGAAGCGACGGGTGAACCCTGGCTGTCGTTGATGAACCACATGGGCGTCGGCGCATAGGCCATCGCGCCGTGCAGCACGACGCCCAGCAACAGGGCGAAGCCCCTGAGGGCGTCCAGCCCGTGCAGGCGATCGGTAGTCGAAACGGCGGCGGTCATGGCGACGATCTCCTGTGGAACGCCGGATTCATTCTCACAGACTAGTTTATGTTGCAAACATATTTTCATGGCAGCCGCCAATTCCAGGCGAATCAGCGCGCGCCCATTTGACTTCCGGCGAATGGACGCCCAGATTCACGTTATGGAACGGTTCGCCAGCCAGGCTCGAAAGCTCGCCCACGCGGGACGCCGCGTCGAAGGCGGCTGACCCGTAGCGGCTTCCCGCGCCCCAGGCGCAGCGCCCGCTACGGGCTGAGAACACGCCTCTCCCCGAGATAATCCCGCAGCGCGACGACTGTCCGCCGCCCTGACGCACAACCTAGACCAGGGAAGGTGCGTCGATCAGCCACGAGACTTATGAAATGACCACTCTCGATTCAGAATCCCCCCTGCCCCCCATCGTCCTCAGCGAAGGGGATTTCGACGCCCTGGAACGCCTGATCGGCGACGCGCCGGAAACCGGCGCCGCCCTTCTGCTGCGTCAGGAACTGGACCGTGCCGAGGTGCGCGATCCCGTCGACATGCCCCGGGACGTCGTCACCCTGAACCGCTGGCTTCACTATACGGACGCCCGCACCGACGACGTGCGGCGCATCCGGCTGGTCCCCCCGCGCGAGGCGGACATCGACACAGGAAAGGTTTCGATCCTGTCCCATGTGGGGGCCGGCCTGATCGGCCTGCAGGAAGGCCAGGCCATCGACTGGCCCGACCCGTCCGGCGCCCGTCGTCTGCTCACCCCCGTCCTGGTCGAGGACGAGGATGTGATCGAGGCCGCGACGCGCTGAAAGAGGCGGAAACGGTCGTCATGGACGGCCAGACCCGTCGTCCCCGCTCTGGAAGGGACGACGGGCGTGGGATCAGTGGACGGTCGGACGGGCGCTTTCGGCGTCGTCAGCCACCGGCGTGACCGGCACTGAAACCGAGGGTCCCGTCGCCGGCAGGTTGTTCTCGTCGCGGTTGGGTGGGACGCCCTTTTCCAGCAGGTCACGGATTTCGTCGCCCGACAGGGTTTCGTATTCGAGCAGGGCCTGTGACAGCTTCTCGTGGTCCCCGGCCTTCTCGGTCAGAATGCGGCGCGCCTCGTCCCAGCCTTCGGTGACCAGGCGTTTGACCTCCTCGTCGATGATGCGGGCGGTCTCTTCGGAGACGCTCTGGTTGCGGGCGACGGAGTGGCCCAGGAAGACCTCCTCCTGGTTCTCGCCGTAGGCCACAGTGCCCAGCTTTTCGGAAAAGCCCCAGCGCGTGACCATCGCGCGCGCCAGCTTGGAGGCCTGTTCGATGTCGGACGAGGCGCCGGAGGTGATGTTGTCCTTGCCGAAGATCAGCTCCTCGGCCACGCGGCCGCCGGCCATGATGGCGATGCGGTCCACCATCTGGCGGTATTTCATGGAGTAGCGGTCGCCCTCGGGCAGTTGCATGACCATGCCCAGCGCCCGGCCGCGCGGCACGATGGTGGCCTTGTGCACCGGATCGGCCATCTTGACGTTGATGGCGACGATGGCGTGGCCGGCCTCGTGATAGGCGGTCAGCTTCTTCTCTTCCTCGTTCATGGCCATGGACTTGCGCTCGGCGCCCATCATGACCTTGTCCTTGGCGTCTTCGAAGTCGCGGTGGGTGACCATGCGCCGGTCGCGCCGCGCGGCCATCAGCGCCGCCTCGTTGACCAGATTGGCCAGGTCCGCGCCCGAGAAGCCCGGCGTGCCGCGCGCGATGGTCTTCACATTGACGTCGGCGGCCAGGGGCACGTCCTTCATGTGCACCCGCAGGATCTTCTCGCGGCCCGTCACGTCCGGATTGGGCACCACCACCTGACGGTCGAAACGGCCGGGGCGCAGCAAGGCCGGGTCCAGCACGTCGGGCCGGTTGGTGGCGGCGATCAGGATGATGCCCTCGTTGGATTCGAAGCCGTCCATCTCGACCAGCAGCTGGTTCAGGGTCTGTTCGCGCTCGTCGTTGCCGCCGCCGAGGCCCGCGCCCCGGTGGCGGCCCACCGCGTCGATCTCGTCGATGAAGATGATGCAGGGAGCGTTCTTCTTGGCCTGCTCGAACATGTCGCGCACGCGGCTGGCGCCCACGCCGACGAACATCTCCACGAAGTCCGAGCCCGAGATGGAGAAGAAGGGCACGCCCGCCTCCCCGGCCACGGCGCGGGCCAGAAGGGTCTTGCCGGTGCCCGGAGGGCCGACCAGCAGGGCGCCCTTGGGAATCTTGCCGCCCAGGCGCTGGAACTTGGCGGGATCCTTCAGGAAATCGACCACTTCCTGAAGCTCGTCCTTGGCCTCGTCCACGCCGGCCACGTCCTCGAAGGTCTTGCGCCCCTTGTGCTCGGTCAGGAGCTTGGCCTTGGACTTGCCGAAGCCCATGGCCCCGCGCGCACCGCCCTGCATGCGGTTCATCATCCAGAACCAGAACAGGATCAGAAGGCCCACCGGCAGGATCAGGCCGATGATGCTCATCCACCACGGCGAGCGGGTGGTCTCCACATCCATGGCCACCTCGGCGGCCTCGAGGCGCTCGATCAGGCCTTCGTTGGGATAGGGCGTGGTCGCCTTGAACGTGGTTTCATCATTGAAGACGCCCTCGACCTGATCCCCCTTGATGACGACGGATTCGATCTCGCCGGCCTGGATGCGCGCCAGCAGTTGGGAATAGGTGATCTCGGTCGGCCGCGATGCGGCGCCCGCCTTGCCGGCGACGCCGTTCGCGGCGGGGCCGCCCGTCATGGCGTAGGCGGCCAGGACCGCCATCATGATCGCGCCGACGATGGCCAGGGTGCGGAGATTCATTCGGTTCCTCGGGTCATGCGGGACGAACGTCCTCGCCAATGCTCAGAAATAGGTCAGTCGGCGGCGTTTCGCCAATTGCGCGGCCCAGATCGCCCTCATGCCCGATCCCGTCCGTGGCGGCGACAAGGCGGGCTGCGACGAGACACCGCGTCCTGGCGTGTCGCCATGCAAGAACCGGGCGCGATCCGTCGTCCCGGAACAGCACGGGCAGGACCGGCCGCGCGGCGGCGGGAATTGCGTTCAGAACGGATCGATCGGCGTCGGAGAGGGCCGCCATGCGCCCCTTCAGCGGGCCGACGCGCCAGCCGGGCCGAAGGGCGGTGATCTCGAACCGCCCGTCCCAGACGAGGGGCTCGCCCGGCGTCAGCGCAAGGTCGGCCAGACCCCGTCGACCCGGCTCGCGGGTGATGAGCACCGTCCCGCCGACTGCCTCGACGCGGGCGCCGGCCAGGGTGGCGGTGAAATCGGCGCCGGAAACGAGGCGCGCGTGAAGCGCGGCCAGGCGCGTTCCACGGGGGGGCGCGGCGCCGCCGGAGGCGCTGAGCAGCGCGGCGGCGAGGACGCGAGCGGGCGCGACGCGCGACAGGGTGAGAAGGCCCGCCCACAGATGAGGCCCGGGTGCATCCCGTCGATAGGCCGAACCCTCATCCCCCGCGCCAGGGACCGGATCACCGCCCGCCCGGGCGTGCAGGTCCGCCGCTCCTTCATCGGGAAAGGGACGGGCGGCCGAGAGCGCGGCCCTGGCCCGGCTGCGCAGGAAGCGAGGGTCCGTGTTGGCGGGATCCTCCACCCACGAGGCGCCCCGGGCCTCCAGAAAGGCGCGCAGCTCGGCGCGGCGGGCATCCAGCAGCGGCCGCATAAGCATCACGCCGCGCCCCTCGGGCCAGGCGGGTGACGGCGCCCACTCGCGCAAGGCCCCCAGCGTGGCCCCCTGCCCGCGCATCCAGTCGGATTCGGCCCTGTCGTCGGCGGTGTGCGCCATCAGGATCACGCGCGCCCCGGCCGCACGCGCCGCATCGGCCAGCAGCGCAT
>JAEZCL010000163.1 GCA_023433585.1 Pseudomonadota bacterium | reverse complement strand
GCCGGCCTCTCCGGCCTCTGCCTCGCCCAGTACCTGACGCGCGCCGGCATCGACGTGCACGTCTACGAGCGGGACCCGGGCCCCTTCATCCGGCGGCAGGGTTACCGGATCATTCTCGACCGGTACGGGCTGGAGGCGCTTCGTGAGGGCCTGCCCCGCTCGCTCTACCACCTGGCGCTGGCCACCGGCGACGAGCCCGGCGGTCACCTGCGCTTCACCAACAGCCGGCTGCGGGACGCCTTCACCATCACGTTCAAGGACGAGCCGGGCGCGACCCGCCAGGTCGACCGGCTGACCCTGCGGTCGATCCTGCAGTCCGGGTTGAACGGGCGCATCCACTACGGCAAGGACGCCGTCGCGGTGGAGAGCGGCGGCCCGGCAGGGCTTCGACTGCGGTTCTCCGACGGCGAGGCCGCCGCGGCAACCGTCGTGGTGGGCGCGGACGGCGTCGGCTCGGCCCTGCGACCGCAGCTCATGCCGGACGCGGACCCGGCGAACACCTCGATGGCGGGCATCTACGGCCGCTCTCCCCTGCTGCGCAACGGCGAGAGCGTCATCCCCGACGCACTGCGTACCAGCGGGGTCCTGGCCATCGCCGACCGGCCCGGCAGCGCCTTCTTCTTCACCTCCATGCGGTTCGGCGAGAGCCCGCAGGAGGCGTTCGCCCGCCTGGCCCCGGGCAACTACGCGCCCACCGGCGACGACTACGTCATGTGGGGCCTGCTGCTCCGGCAGGAGGAACTGCCGACCGACGTCCGCGGGAATCTGCTGGCGCTGTGGAAACTGGCCGACCAATTGAGTACGGACTACCACCCGCTCATCCGGCGGCTTGTCGACACCGCCGAGCTGGACGCCACGGTGCTCAACCTCTTCGCCACCGGCCGACGCCCGCACCGGTGGGCGGTGCCCCGGGCCACGATGATGGGAGACGCCGTACACGTCATGCCGCCGTTCGGCGCCCACGGCGGCAACACCGCGCTCCGCGACGCCGCAGTGCTCGGCCGCCGGCTGGTCGAGGCGCGGGCCGGCGCCACCTCGGCGGAAGAGGCGATCGCCGCCTACCAGGACGAGATGACGGACTACGCCTTCCGCGCCGTCGACACCGCCGCCGGGCTGATGCGCCGCCTCACCGGGGGCGCGGCCGCACCACACTGGGTGCTGACTCGCGTGTTACCTCGGCTGCACCGGGTCACCGTACCGGAGGCATGATTGCCGGCATGCCCGACGAGACGGCCCGTACGTCCGCGATCGCCGACCTCATGCGCGCCGGGCGGGAGATGTCGCGGCTGTCCATGGTGTTCCGGTACGCCATCGCGGAGCGGCTGGGCCTCACCGTGAGCGACCTGGAATGCCTGGACTACCTGGCGGACAGCGGCTCCGCGTCCGCGGGGCAGATCGCCGAGCGCACCAACCTCACCACCGGGGCGGTCACCAGCATGCTCCGGCGGCTCCAGCAGGCAGGCTACGTGACGGCCGAGCGCGATCCGGCAGACCGGCGGCGGGTCATCGTGACCCTGCGGCCGGAGCGGGTCGCCGACCTGGAGCGACCGTACGAGCGTTTCGCCGAGCGGGCGGAGCGGCTCGTCGAGGGCTACAGCGCCGAGGAGGTCGGACTGCTGGTCCGGCACTACGAGCGCATGCAGGCGATGTACCTCGCCGAGCTGGACCACCTCCGCGACCATGGCACCGCGTAGCCCGGCCGTCGCCCGCGACGACGGCGCGCCGATGACTCCACCGCCCTTTCCGATCAGCGTGTGACGGCTTTCGCTGCCCCGCCGCTTCGCCTGCCGCCGGCCGATACGAAGGGCCGGGGCCACGACACACGGCCGAACGGGCGGCGTGCTCGTGGCCCCGGCTCTCCTCATGCCTTACGCAGCCAGAACGTCAGGCCGAGCGTCTCGTCGGTGAAGGACGTCGCGTCTGCCCACGTCGGCCGCCCGAGGGTGAAGTCCGTCGCGAGCACCTCGTCGGCCACCAGCTTCTGATGCTCCGTCAACGCCGTCAGGGTGTCAGCGGTCGCCTCGTAGCGGAGTTCGATGCGATCGGCGACCTCCAGGCCGGTGGCCTTGCGGGCCTCCTGGATCTGGCGGATCACGTCCCGCGCGATCCCGGCGAGGCGGAGTTCCGGCGTGATGTCCAGATCCAGCGCCACCGTCGCACCTGCGTCGTTGGCGACCGCCCATCCGGCACGTGGAGTCTCGGTGATGACGACCTCGTCCACCGTGACGACCACCGCCTCACCGTCCACGTCGACGGTCGCCTCACCTCTCGTACGGAGGGCGTTGGCGAGGGCGGTCGGCTCGGCCGCCATAATCGCCGCGGCGACGCCTTGGACCGCCTTGCCGAACCTCTTGCCCAGGGGACGGAAGTTCGCCTTCACCGTCGTGTCCACGAGTGAACCGCTGGTGGCCGTGATGGGTGCCACCGAGACGACATTGAGCTCCGACGCGATCTCGGCGAGGAGTTCCGCCGGCAGGTCGGCGAAACCTGCCGCGGACACGACCGCGCGGGACAGCGGCTGGCGCGTCCTGATGCCGGAGTCGGCGCGGGCGGAGCGGCCGAGTTCGACGAGCCGACGCACGAGAAGCATCTGCGCCGACAGTTCCGGGTCGATCAGGGACAGGTCGCCGGTGGGGTATGCGGCGAGGTGCACGGACTCCGCCGCACCGGGCGTGACCGGAACCACCAGGTCCTGCCATACCCGCTCGGTCACAAACGGTGTGATCGGCGCGAGGAGGAGCGTCAGGGTGGACAACGTCTCGTGGAGCGTGGCCAGGGCGGCCGGGTCGCCGTGCCAGAAACGCCGGCGGCTGCGGCGAACGTACCAGTTGGAAAGATCGTCGATGAACGTGGACAGCAGCCGGCCGGCCTCGTGGGTGTCGAAGCGCTCCATCGCGGCGTCCACGTCGCGTACCAGGCTGTTGAGCTCCGACAACAGCCATCGGTCCAGCAGCGGGCGGCTACGGGGCGCGGGATCTGCCGCCGACGGCGACCAGCCGGCGGCACGGCCGTACAGCGCCCCGAAGGACACGGTGTTCCAGTAGGTCAGAAGAGTCTTGCGGACGACTTCCTGAAGCGTGTTGTGCCCGACGCGCCGGGCCGACCACGGGGAACCGACAGCGGCCATGAACCAGCGCACCGCGTCGGCACCGTGCTCGTCCATCAGCGGGATGGGTTCGAGGATGTTCCCCAGGTGTTTCGACATCTTGCGGCCGTCCTCGGCGAGGATGTGGCCCAGGCAGACGACCGTTTCGTAGGCCGACTTGTCGAAGATGAGGGTGCCCACCGCCATGAGGGTGTAGAACCATCCCCTGGTCTGGTCGATCGCCTCCGAGATGAAGTTCGCCGGGTACCGCTTCTCGAAGAGTTCGACGTTCTTGTGCGGATACCCGAATTGCGCGAAAGGCATCGAGCCCGAGTCGTACCACGCGTCGATGACTTCGGGCACCCGGCGCGCGGTGGCGCCGCATCGGCAGTCGAAGGTGACGTCATCGATATAGGGACGGTGGGGATCCAGCTCGGACAGGTCGGTCCCGGCCAGCTCGCTCAGCTCGGCCAGCGAGCCGACGCAGGTCAGGTGGTTGTCCGGGCAGCGCCAGATAGGCAACGGCGTGCCCCAGTACCGACTGCGGGACAACGCCCAGTCGACGTTGTTGTTCAGCCAGTCCCCGTAGCGGCCGTACTTGATGTTCTGCGGCTGCCAGGTCGTCGCCTCGTTCTCGCGCAGCAGCGCTTCCCGGATGGCAGTGGTGCGGATGTACCAGGACGGCTGCGCGTAGTACAACAGCGCCGTGTGACAACGCCAGCAGTGCGGGTAGCTGTGCTCGTACGCCTCCTCGCGGAAGAGCAGTCCCCGCTCGGCGAGATCCGCCACCAGGACCGCGTCGGCACTCTTGAAGAACGTGCCGCCGACGAGCGCGAGGTCGGACTGGAACGTGCCGTCCGGACGGACGGGGTTGACCATCGGAAGACCATACGCACGGCACGCGGCGAGGTCGTCAGCGCCGAATGCCGGCGCCTGGTGCACCAGGCCGGTGCCGTCCTCGGTCGTCACGTACGTCCCGAGGATGACGAAGTTCGCGTCCTCGACCTGGACCAGGTCGAATGGCCGCCGGTAGGTCCAGCGTTCCATGTCCTTGCCACTGAAGGAGTCGCCGACGACGGTCCATCCCTCACCGAGTGCGCTGCCCGCCAGCGCCTCCGCGACAACGAGCTGCTCCTGGCCGTCGGTCATTACGACGTAGGTGACGTCGGGATTGACCGCGACCGCGACGTTGGAGACCAGCGTCCATGGGGTCGTGGTCCACACGAGCAGGGAAGCCTGGCCCGCCAGGGGGCCCGAGGTGAGTGGGAACCGCACGAACACCGACGGGTCGGTGACCACCTCGTACCCTTGGGCGAGCTCGTGATCGGACAGCCCCGTCCCGCAACGAGGACACCAGGGCGCCACGCGGAAGTCCTCGACGAGCAGCCCTTTTTCGAAGATCTGCTTCAGCGACCACCACACCGACTCGATGTATTCCGGGTCCATCGTCCGGTAGGCGTCGTCCATATCGACCCAGTAGCCCATGCGTTCGGTCAGCCGGGCGAACTCGTCGGTATGCCGGGTCACCGACTCGCGGCACCGGGCGTTGAACTCCGCGATACCGAAGGCCTCGATGTCGCGCTTACCGGAAAAGCCGAGTTCGCGCTCGACAGCCAGTTCCACCGGAAGTCCGTGGCAGTCCCAGCCGGCCTTCCGCGCGACATGGAAGCCCTTCATCGTCTTGTACCGGGGAAAGACGTCCTTGAACACTCTGGCTTCGATGTGGTGCGCCCCTGGCATGCCGTTCGCCGTTGGGGGCCCCTCGTAGAAGACCCATTCCGGCCGCCCCTGCGATCTTTCCAGGCTGAGGGCGAAGACCTTACGATCACTCCAGAATTTGAGGATGCCGTGATCGATATCGGGAAAGCTCGCCTGCGCGGGCACAGCGCGGTACATGGATCCTCCAACGAAGCGGTTACCGAACTTCGGTGGAGGGACGAGGCCCGGGCCCCGCGGTACCACCCTCCTTGGCCACAGCGCGCGGCCCTCTCGTTAAGTTGTGGTCGGGTCTACTCGGCGTGACGCCTTTCTTCCGACGGCTCCAGGGTGATCTTCCCGCTGCGCACACCCCCGGGCTTCCACCATCCCCGGGTCTCTGCTGGCTGCGTGCAGTGGTACTCGTCCCTATCGACGCCTTTCCGGGCCAGTGTAGCCCATCGCGCCGTTCGGCCGATGGCGGCGGCAAGGAGGATGACGGACGCGAAAGTGGGTGGTGAACGTGCCTCACAGGCACGGCGCGCATCAACTGCCGACAGGTCGCACACCCTCGTGAACAAGCCACCCGAACGCTACGATCGGCGTCAATCTCAGCAATCAGTCGACGACGTCGAGGTGACCGCCCTTGTTCACGCCAGCTCAGCTAGGTCTGGACGATCCCGCTCGCTACGTCGAGGCAGAGGAACGGTTTTCCCGGACCGCTTCGGAATGCGCCGCTTCCGCGAATGTCGCCGGGGAGGGGCGAGCACTGCTCAACACGGCGTGGGCGGTGGAGAAGCAGGGCAGAGGGGCGGAGGCAATCAAGCTGGCGGAGACAGCGAGACATCTTCTCCGTGATTCGGAGGCCCTGTCGGCTCTCGCCGAATGTTGCCACTCCATCGGCGTATGGCGGTTTCACCACTTCGACGACGATCCGCCCGTGAACGACTTCCGCGAGGCGATCCAGGTGCGCCTCGGCACCGGAGATCTGATGGCTGCCGCCCAGTCGTGGCACAACATGGGATACGTCCAGTTGGCATCCGGTGACGTCGCGGGCGCCTGGTCCTCGTACGAGCACGCGACAGATCTCCTCCGTCAGGTTCGCGACGGCGGCGACACCGAACTCGCCTCGAAGGCGTTCCGCCAGTTCGGTTTCATCCTGTCGCACCAGGCGTTCGCTGCCGCACGTCACGACTCGGCCCGCGCCGCCCTTCAAGCGACAGGACGATACTTCGACCACGTCCGGCTTACCGGCGCCCACCGTGAGCCGGTCTACGCCTACCTCGCGCCGGGAATCGCCCTAGCCGCTTCCCGCGAGGTGCCCGAGGACGAGGCGAACGCGCTCGAGGCGCTGGTGGGCATCGCTCCAGACCCGGAGTCATGGCTGCTCGCTGCCGTCCGTCAGGCGACCGACGCCATGACGTCGCCTGTTGATACGGGCACCGGCCGGCACGCCTACCTGGGCGCCCGGATCCTCGCGCTGGCAGAGCTGGCGCGCTGGCACCACATGGCCGGGCGCGGCCGGGAGGCGGACGAACTGGTGGACTTGGCCGTGAATCTGTCGCGCGCGCGGGGATGGCACGGGGAGGCAGTGCGCGCTGCCCGCGTCTCCGAAGGATCGTCGTGACGGCCACGCCGACCGCGGATTTCACCATTGCCGGCTGCACCGTCATCGATCCGGATTCCGGCACCACCACCCTCGGCTCGTTGTCGATCATCTCCGGTTCAGTCAGCACACGCACCACCGCAGATGCCGACCTCCCACACCTCGACGGCACCGGTTTGTTCGCCGTTCCCGGGCTCATCGACATGCACGTCCACGCGACCAGCGATCCTCATGGCCGGACCGCGTCGAGCTGGTCGGACATCTCGGCCACCACCATGACGCTGACGGCTGTCGCGAATCTGGCGACCGCGCTGCGCAGTGGGATCACGACGGTCCGCGACCTGGGTGCTCCGCGTGACCTCGGGTACTCCATCCGCAACGCCTGGGCCCGGGACTTGTTCGTCGGGGCCAGGCCGTTCGTCGCCGGTCCGGTCATCACCGCAGTCGGCGGGCACGGAAGCTGGCTCGGTGTCGAGTCCGAAGGAGCCGGATCCATCGGCGCGCTCGTGCGTCGAAACGCCGCCGACGGCGCGGATGTGATCAAGCTGGTGATGCGCAGCGCGGCGCGCCGGATGGAACTCCGGCCGGAGGAACTGAGGGAGGCGGTCGCCGAGGCCCGTTGGCTGGACATCCCCGTAGCCGTACACGCGAACTTCTCGGAGCGTTCGATCGACGCGGCCGTGGAAGCCGGCTGCGACACCTTGGAGCACGGCTTCGCGATATCGGAGGCCGCTGCCGGTGCGATGTCGAAACAAGGCACCGCCCTCTGCTCCACCGCTGTAGCGCTCCAATCGATAGTGAGGCGGCCGCAGCTCTGGATCCGGCAGGGAGGCAAAAGTCTGGTGGAGATGGCCGTCAGGCAACTCCCGGAGGCACGACGCAGCTTCGAGCGAGCTCTGGCGGCCGGCGTCACCCTCATCGCGGGGACGGACGCCGGAGCCGCCGGTGTGGGTTTCGACTCCCTGCCGTCCGAGCTGGAGGCCATGGTTGACTGGGGCGCCTCCCCGCACGAAGCGCTCGCGGCAGCGACGTGCAGGGCAGCCGAGGCCCTCCGTCGTCCGGATCTGGGCTCCCTGTGCGACGGCACGATGGCAGACGTCGTTCTGCTCCGCGCGAATCCGCTCGTCGACATATCCGCGTGCAGAGAGGTCGAAGCCGTGATCCAGGCCGGGCGTCTCGTTCGCCTGGACACACTGTCGCGGCTACACGGAATGGCGGTGTCCTCCGCTCCGGGCACAGTCCTTCCGCCCATCGGGTCGACCTCATGAGGCGCTGGGCCCCGGCAGCGGGGTGGAGCATCGAACCGGACGCCGACGGCCTCGCGTTGACCCACAGCGGCCGCCGGATGACCGTCCGCATGCCGCCCGAGGTCGGCAGGGAGATCGTCGCGGCCGTCGGCGGGCTGTCGTCCGCCCGGGAGCTCACCTCGCGAGGTGGCGAGGAGCTGGCCAAACTCGACGCCCGCGGCGTCCTCGGCGTAGAAGTCGTCCATGAACAGCACGTACTCGCGCGACATGAACCGGGCGCCCGCCGGGTCCGCCACTCCCCGCCGTCGCCGTACGTGCGGCCGGTTCGCGCCCTTCCGTCGGCCCACATGCGCTTCGGTCCCGACGGGCCGGAACTGGCCGGCGGGAACTCGGCAGATCGCGTCGTCCTGACCTCGACATGGGCCGTCGAGTTCGCCGCACGTCTGATCGCACGGGCGGATGTCGAGGTCGACTCTGCCCCGGAGAGCGAACTGCTCGACCTGCTGAGCCGGGCCGGCCTGTTGGTCACCGGGCGGAACCAGCATTCGGAGGAGTGGGAGTTTCACGATTCGCTCTTCCACGGGGCGACGCGCCTGGACACGAGCTTCGGGCTGTACGGTGCCAAGATCGGAACAACTCACTGGGAGATCGACAACCCGGTCAGGCGCCCGATGACAGCGGAGCGCATCGCTCTCGGCCACGACGACCGCTCACAGGAGGGCATGACGCTCCAGGAGGCGATTTCCGCCAGGTCATCGCTGCGCGACCATGGCGGTCCGCCCATCGGGAGCGCGGAGATCAGCGCCGTCCTCGATGCGTCACTTCGGATTCGCCGCTTGGAGCGTACCGTCGCGAGCGAGCGAGCGTGGCGTTCGATGCCGACCGGCGGGGCGCTGTCGGGGCTGTCCGCCGTCGTCATCGCGGCTTCGGCCCATGACCTGGAACGCGGGGCATATGAATACGACGCCGTGAGCCACGAACTCGCGCCGGCGTCAGGACCCGCGCCGGCGATCGACCGGTGGCTGGGCCTCGCCCATCGATTGACGGGCATCCCGCACACGTCGATTCAGGCGATGGTGCTGTTCGTGCTCGACTACGCCCGCCCCGCCCGTTCCTACGACTCCATAGTCTATGCGACCGCGTTGAAAGAGGTAGGTGCCGCGCTCCAGGCCATGGCCCTGGTGAGCGCCGATCGAGGGCTGTCCTTCTGCCCGATGGGTGGCGGCTTCGCGACGACCGCGGGACTGGGAGAGGGCATCCGAACCGGCGCCGTCATCGGTGAGGCAGTGCTGGGGCGGCCAAAAGGGACCGAACGAGCCGGCGAATGACGCCCCGGGAAGACCAGGCGTTCATTCGCCGGGCCGGGAGTCGGTCATCGGCGGAACGGCCCGGCTTCCCTGCGCGACGTCATCGATCACGACACGTGAGCCTGCCGTCCTGCGGCGAACGGAGCAGCCCTCCGACCGTCACCACGGCGGGGCTGGCGCGTACGCTGTAGCGTCGATGGCATGAGAACGATGCTGGTGTCGCTCGCGGTGATCGTGGTGGTGGTGCTCGCGCTCGTCGTCTTCGTCGCCCGCCGCGACCGGACGAGGCACCCGTCGGACGAGGATCCGGCCGCGGTTCGCCAGGCCGGCGCCGACCAGCACCGGCACGACGCACAGCGGCAGATCGCGTCGGGCCTCGCCGAGCGGCACCGCAACCCGCCGAGCACGTAGGCACGACCGGCGGTGCGGGCCGGTTTATCGGTGGCCCCGCGGCGACCCACCGTGCAGGATCACCCGGTGGTCCCACCCGACACGGTTCTCTCCGACCTCCGCGAGGCGTGGCGCCGCACGCTGACGGACGACCTTCTCGGCCTGTACGTGCACGGGTCGCTCGTGGCAGGCGACTTCGACGGCAACCGCAGCGACCTCGATCTGCTCGCGGTGCTCGCCGCTGACCCGGACGAGAAGCTCCTCGACGTCCTCGCCGAACTGCACGCGGACCTCGACCGGCGGCACCCGCTGTGGGCCGGCCGGATCGAGGTGGAATACGTGTCACTGGACGCGGTACGCCTCGTTCCCGGCCGGGACCACGTGATCGCCCGGATCAGTCCCGGGGAGTCGTTGCACCTGCTGCCCGCCACCACCCACCGCGTCGTGACCTG
>JAEZCL010000025.1 GCA_023433585.1 Pseudomonadota bacterium | reverse complement strand
CGGCGACCGGTCGGTGGTGCTGGCCGCCAGCACCCACCCGGGCGAGGAGCGGGCGATCGCCCGCGCCCTGGATGGCCTGGCCGAAGCGCCGTTCCTGATCCTCATGCCGCGCCACCCCGAGCGCGGCCCGGCCCTGGTCCAGAGCCTGAGAAGCGACGGGCGCCGCGTCGCCGCGCGCTCGGCGGGCGAGGCCATGGAGCCGGACACGGCGGTCTATCTGGCCGACACCCTGGGCGAGATGGGCCTGTTCCTGGCGCTGGCCGACGTGGTGGTCATGGGCGGCTCGTTCGGGCCGGTGATCGGCCACGCGGGCGCAGGGGGGCATAACCCGCTGGAGCCCGCGCGGCTGGGCAAGGCGACCGTGTGCGGGCCGGACATGGCCAACTGGCCCGACGTGGCGGCCGACCTGGAGCGCGCGGGCGGGCTGATCCGCGTGGAGCGCGTCGAGCAGCTATCCGCCGTGATCGAACCGCTGCTGGCCGACCCGGTCCATGCCCGGGCCGTCGGCGAACGGGCGCGCCGCGCGGCCCAGGCGGCGGACGCGGGGCTGGATCGGCTGTGGGCCCGGCTGGCGCCCCTGCTGCCGCGGGAGGCGGGGCGGTGAAGCTGAACACGCCGCGATGGTGGTATGTGCGCGGACGCGGCCCGTCGCCGGTCGCGCGCACCCTGCTGAAGCCCCTGTCGTGGCTGTGGGCCGGGGTGACGGCGCGGCGCATCGCGCGCGCGGCCCCGGTCGATCCGGGCGTCCCGGTGATCTCCGTGGGCAATCTGACCGTCGGCGGTTCGGGCAAGACGCCGGTGGCGCGCGAGGTGCTGCGGCTGTTGCGGGATCAGGGCGTGGAGGCGCAGGCGCTGACCCGGGGATACGGCGGGCGCCTGGCCGGCCCGGTCCGGGTCGATCCGGCAATCCATGCGGCGCCGGACGTGGGGGACGAGCCGCTGCTGCTGTCGACGACCGCGCCCGTGTGGGCGGCCAGGGACCGCGCGGCGGGCGCCCGGGCCGCGGCGGACGCGGGCGCCGCCGTGCTGGTCATGGACGACGGACATCAGAACCCGGCGCTGAGGAAGGCGTTGTCCCTGGTCGTGGTGGACGGCGAGACGCGGGGCGGCGAATGGCCCTTCGGCGACGGGGCGGTGTTTCCCTCCGGCCCCATGCGCGAACCCCTGGGCAAGGGGCTGGCGCGGGCCGATGCGGTGATCGTGCTGCTGCCCGCCGACATGGACGGCGCCGATCCGGAGCTTCTGGCCCTGTTCGAAGGCAAGCCGGTCCTGACCGCGCGGCTGGAGCCGGCCGCCCCGCCGCCTGAAGGGCCGCAGTTGGGCTTCGCCGGCATCGCCAAGCCCTGGAAGGTGGAGCGCGCCCTGACGGCGGCCGGGTGCGAGCTGATCGACTTCGCCGCCTTCCCGGATCACGCGGCCTTTTCCGAAGGCGACCTGAAGACCCTGGCCGCCCGCGCCGAGGCGTACGACGCGGGGCTGGTCACCACCGAGAAGGACTGGGTGCGCCTGTCGCCGCAATGGCGCGGCCGGGTCACGGCCTGGCCCGTGCGGGCGCGGTTCGAGGATGAAGGGGCGGCGTTGCGGCTTCTGATCCCGCTCATCCCGGCGAAGGCCGGGACCCAGATGCAAGGGCGACGGCTGCGGGATCAAGATCAAGGCTGACTGTGCAAGCCTTCCAGCATCCCGCCATATGATCTGGGTCCCGGCCTTCGCCGGGATGAGCGGGTTATCATTGGTCCAGCACCGCGCGCGCCGCCGCCGCATCGGCCTCGATCTGAACCTTGAGGGCGTCCAGCCCGTCGAACACGGCCTCGGGCCGCAGGAAGGCGATCAGTTCGGTCTCCAGCACCTGCCCATAGAGGTCGCCGTCGAAGTCGAACAGCCAGACCTCCAGCAGGGGGTCGTCGGTGCGGAACATGGGCCGCACGCCCAGGCTGGCGACTCCGTCCAGCACCCGGCCGTCCGGCAGGCGCGTGCGCACGGCGTATATGCCGAACGCCGGGCGCATGTAGTCGCCCAGGGTCATGTTGGCGGTCGGAACGCCGATCTCGCGCCCGCGCTTGTCGCCGTGGATCACCTCGGCCTGGATGGCGAAGGGGCGGCCCAGGATCGCTGCGGCGCGGTCCATGTCCCCGGCGTGAACCGCCTCGCGCACCGCGCTGGACGACAGCTTCAGGCCGTCGGGATCGTCCACCCGGTCCGCCACGGACACGGTGAAGTCCAGGGCGCGACCATAGGCGGCCAGGGCGGACGGCGAGCCGGAGCGCCCCTTGCCGAAGGTGAAGTCGAAGCCGACGGCAGCGTGGCGGATTCCCAGGCCTTCATGAAGCACCGTCTGGGCGAACTCCCGGTCGCTCATGGCGGCCATTTCGCCGTCGAAGGGCAGCAGATAGAGCCGGTCCACCCCCAGGGGCTCCAGCGCGCGGGCCATCTGGTCCGGCGTCATCAGGCGGAAGGGCGCGGCGTCCGGCTGGAAATGGCGGCGGGGATGGGGCTCGAAACTGACCACGCCCAGCGGGACGCCGAGGCGTTCGGCGGCCGCCCGCGCGTCCGCGATCACCGCCCGATGGCCCCGGTGCACGCCGTCGAAGGCGCCCACGGCCACGGCCGCGCCCCGGTCGGAGGGGGACAGGCCGCGCCAGCGGGGGATCAGCCGGATCGACAATTCAGCCCTTGGCCGGACGGCGGCGGCGCGGCGCCCGCACCACGGCCTCGCCGCCCATGATGAACTGGTCGCCGATCCAGCCCTCGGTCTTGAGCGTCACGCGGGCTGTTTCCGGATCGACGGCCGCCACGGTGACGCGGGCGGTCACCCGGTCGCCGATGCGCACCGGCTTCTCGAAGGTCAGGCTCTGATGCAGATAGATGGCGCCGGCCCCCGGCAGGACGGTGCCCACCACCGCCGAGCCGAACGAGGCGGACAGGAGGCCGTGCGCGATGCGCCCGCGATAGGCGGTCCTGGACGCATAGGCGTCGTCCATGTGCACGGGATTGAAGTCGTCCGAAGCCTCGGCGAACAGCTGGATGCGGGCTTCGGTGACCTCGACGGTCTTCTCGGCGGTCATGCCGACGTGAAGTTCGTCCAGGATGTAGCCGCCGGAGGGGTGCGCCCCCACGAGTCGTTTTTCAGTCATGGACGGGATTTAGACTATTTTCGCCTCAGGTCGAATGGGCCTGGACCGGGCGGGTCCGGCGGCTCTCACCAGGCCAGGTCGAGCAGGGTGTATCGGGCATAGGCGGTTTCGGCCTTGAGCAGCGCCGCCGCCCCGGCCGCGTCAACCCGCCCGTCCGGGCCCCTGGCCGACACGCCATGGATGCCGGCGGCGACGAACAGGCAGTCCAGCCCCTGGGCGTTGGCGCCCATGACGTCGGTCACCACCCCGTCGCCGATGCACAGGACACGGGAACGATCGACGTTCGCGCCCAGCAGCGCCTCCGCCTCCTTCATCGCCAGGTCGTAGATCGGTCCGAACGGCTTGCCCGCCATGGTCACGCGCCCGCCCACGGATTCGTAGAGATCGGCCAGGGATCCGGCGCAGAAGATCAGCTGGTCGCCGCGCTGGACGACGCGGTCCGGGTTGGCGCAGACCATCTCCAGGTCGCGGGCGGCGGCGGCCGTCAGGGCGCCCCGGTAATCCTCCGGCCCCTCGGCGGTGTCGTCATGCAGGCCCGTGCAGCAGATGAAGGCCGCCTCGTCCGGCGTTTCGGCGACGACCACCCCGGTTCCCTCATAGAGCGTCAGGTCGCGTTCGGGCCCCAGGGCCCAGACCGGGCCGGGGGCGCGCCGGGTCAGTTCGGCGCGGGTGGCGTCGCCCGAGGTGACGAAGGCGTTCCAGGCCGTCCGCGCCACGCCCAGGCCGTCCAACTGCGACAGAACCGCCGACGACGGACGCGGGGCGTTGGAGATCAGAACCACCTTGCCGCCCGCTTCGCGGAACCGTATCAGGGCGCCCACGGCGGCGGGGAAATGTTCGCGGCCGTTGTGGATCACGCCCCAGACGTCGCACAGCAGCACGTCATAGTCGGCGGCGACGGCCGAAAGGCCTTCCAGGGGGCGGGGTTGCGTGGTGCTGGTCATGGGCCGGGAGTAGGCGCCGCGCGGCGCATCGTCAATCACGGGACGGAACCGCGCCGCCGGGTGCGTCATTACCGTCAAGCTGAACGCCGTTGCCGGCGGGGGTTTTCTTGGACGTCATCATCGCCTTCATCGCGGCCGTTTCCGGCGTCATAGAGACCCGAAGCGACGTCATCGGCCTGGGGTTCCTGGCGCTGCTGTTCGCGGCCTTCATCAGCGAACGCCTGCCGCCGTCCGTGGTGGCCGTCCTGGGCGTGGCGGTGCTGATCCTGGTGGGCTACCTGCCGCTGAACGGGGCCCTGTCCGTCATGGCCAATCCGGCGCCCATCACCATCGCCGCCATGTTCATCCTGTCCGGCGCCCTGGTGCGGACCGGCGCCATCGACGCGATCCTGAACCTGGTCACGCGCGGCGCCCAGACGCGGCCTCGCCTGACGGCCGTGGGCGTGTTCGGCGGGATTCTGACCGGCCCGGCCTTCATGAACAACACGCCGGTGGTCATCATCATGATCCCGGTGGTCAAGCGGCTGGCGAAACTGCTGTCGACGGCGTCCACGCGGCTGCTGATCCCGTTGTCCTATCTCACCATCATGTCGGGGACCCTGACCCTGATCGGCACCTCGACCAACCTGCTGGTGGACGGGGTGGCGCGCGACATGGGCCAGGCGCCGTTCGGCATCTTCGAGATCACCGGCGTGGGTGTGGTGACGGCGCTCAGCGGCGTGCTGACCCTGCTTGTGCTGGGGCCGTGGCTGCTGCCCAACCGCCCGGACCGCGACGGCGGCGAGCAGGACGCCCACATCTTCCTCACCGAACTGACCGTGCGCGACGGCAGCGACCGCATCGGGCGAAAGCTGGGCGAGATCAAGCTTCTGAAGCGGTCAGACATCAAGGTCCTGGGCCTGAAGCGGGACCGGCGCATTCTCCGCTCGGATCTCATGGACATGGCCCTGCTGCCCGGCGACCGGATCCTGATTTCGGCGCCCGCGCACGAGATCCAGGTGCTGGCCCGCGCCCCGGGATTCACGGTGGGCATGAACGGCCTGACCGGCGGCGTCACCCTGACGCGGCGCGAGAGCAGGGACGAGCCGGGCGGGGACAGCGACGACATCGCCTTCGTCGAGACGACCATCGCCCCCAACCATCCCGGCATCGGCCGCCGCCTGGCCGAATTGCCCATGACGGCGCGCATGAGGATGCGGATCCTGGGGGTGTCGCGGCCCCATCACCTGCCCGGCCCCGACGTGGGCGGGGCGCGTGTGCGCGCCTCGGACACCCTGCTGATCGCCGCGCCGCCCGAAACCATGGCGGCCCTGCGCGAGGACCGCAATCTCGTCGCGGTGGGAGAGAGCCAGGTTCAGCCGTTTCGCCGCAGCAAGGCTCCGATCGCCATTCTCGCCCTGGCCGGGGCGGTGACCCTGGCCGCCCTGGGGATCGTTCCCATCGTGGAATCGGCGATCCTGGGGGTGGCCCTGATCCTGGCGGCGCGCTGCATCGATCCGGGAGAAGCCTGGGGCTTCATCGACGGCGACGTGCTGATCCTGATCTTCGCCATGCTGGCCATCGGCCTGGGGCTTCAGAACGCGGGCAGCGTCAACCTGATCGTGGAATGGCTGACGCCGTTCCTGGCCGGCCTGTCGCCGCTGATGGTGCTGATCTGCGTGTATTTCATGACCTCGATCCTGACCGAGACGGTGACCAACAACGCGGTGGCCGTCATCATGGCGCCCATCGCCATCGGGCTGGCGGACCAGATGGGGATGGACGCGCGGCCGTTGCTGGTGGCGGTGATGTTCGCCGCCTCCGCCAGTTTCTCGACGCCCATCGGCTATCAGACCAACACCCTGGTCTATGCGGCGGGGGACTACCGCTTTTCGGACTTCGTGAAGATCGGCATACCCATGACGATCATCGTGGGGGCGGCGACCTGCGCGGCCATCTGGTGGTTCTTCGGGGCCTGACTACGTTGGGGACTCATATTCCCACACCCGTCATTCCCGCCCTTGTGGCGGGAATCCATACACACGGAGCGTTCCGGACCTGCCTGGCCCCATCGGCGCGTATGGATCGCCGGGACAAGCCCGGCGATGACGGGAGAGTATGAGCTTGGATTAATAGAATCAGTCGCTTGTATGGGTTCTCTGACTAGTCCTGGCGATAGACTTGGCCCGCGCGCATCACGAAGCGGACCCGCTCCAGTTCGGTGACGTCGCTCAGGGGGTCGCCCGACACGGCGATCAGGTCCGCCGCCATGCCGGGGCTGAGGCGGCCGATCTCGTCCTGAAGCCGGAAATGCTCGGCGGCGCCCACCGTGGCGGCCTGGACGGCTTCCAGCGGCGTCAGGCCCGCGCGCACCAGAAGGGCGAATTCCTGGGCGTTGTCGCCGTGGGCCGAGACGCCCGTGTCGGTGCCAAAGGCGATGCGCACGCCGCCTTCATGGGCGCGCCGCGCCATGTCCAGCATCAGCGGCCCGGCCTGGAGCGCCTTGGCGCGCTGGTTCGGGGTGAAGAAGGTCTCGGGCCGCGCCGCCTCGCGCGCCACGAAGTCCCCCGCCAGCAGGGTCGGCACCAGCCAGGCGCCGTTCCTGCGGAACAGGCGGATGGACTCCTCGTCCAGATAGGTGCCGTGCTCGATGGAATCCCCGCCCGCGGCCAGGAAGCTGTTGACCCCGTCGGTTCCGTGGGCGTGGGCGGTGACGGTGCGGCCCATGAAGTGGGCCGTTTCGACGATGGCGGCCAGTTCGTCGTTCGAGAACTGCTGGCCCAGACCGGCGGCGGTGTCGGACAGGACGCCCCCGGTGGCGGTGATCTTGATGATGTCGGCGCCCGCGCGCACACGCTCGCGCACCGCCCGGCGGCAGTCGTCGGCGCCCGAGCACACCCCATCGCCGCGCATGTGCGGGACCAGGTCCTCGCGCACCCCGTTGACGTCGCCGTGGCCGCCGTGGGGCGTGACGCCGCCCGCCGAAACCAGCAGGCGCGGCCCCGGCACGTGGCCCGCTGCGATGCCGTTTCTCAGCGCGATCACCGCCTCGCTCATGCCGCCCAGGTCGGCCACGGTGGTGAACCCGGCCTCCAGGGTGATGCGGGCGTAGGCGGCGCCCTGCATGGCCGAATCCGCCGCGCTGCGGGTGAAGCGGTCGATGCGGCTGTTGGGCCCTTGCTGGCCGGTGATGTGCACATGGCTGTCGATCAGGCCGGGCAGGACGAAGCGGTCGGACAGGTCGATGACGGTCCCTTCGCCGACGAAGCCGTCCACGATCTCGCGCACCCGGCCGTTCTCGATCACGACGGTTTGATCCCGGAGCACGCGGCCCGTGGACGGATCGGCCAGCAGGCGACCGGCGTGGACATAGGTCACATCCGGGCCGGACGGCTCGGCCCCTTGCGGCTGCTGGGTCTGCGCCGGAAACGCCGCCATCGCCGCAGCGGCCGCCGCGATCAGGAACCTTTTCATCACGCCCCCCTCGAACCTGCCCGGACCGGATCGTCCGCCTGCAGCATAATAGGCGGCGAGGACTTTTCGCCAAGGCCACGCTTGCGATGGCGCGCGGCCCTGTGAAACAAATGCTGCAAGGGGCTGAAACCGCATCAAGGGCGTCACATGCGGCTATCCAGACGTGGATTGATTTCCGGCGGACTCGCCACGGGCGCGGCCGCGTTGACGGGGTGCGCCTCGACCTCGCGCACGCCTCCGGTCCAGCAGGTGGTGCTGCCGCCGAGCCTGTTCCTGACGCCCGCGCCGATCGTTCCGGTTCAGGTGGCGGCGCGTCCGCCGCTGGATCCGACCGGCCAGGTCCGTCCGGAGTTGATGAGCCGGGCCATGGCGGCCCTGGATCTCCATCATCGCCGCGTTCCCCTGCGCGACCGGATGTATCTGGTGGACTTCACCCGCTTCTCGGGCGAGCCGCGCCTTTATGAGGTGAACCTTCAGGCCGGGCGTGTGGAGGCGTTCCGGACCAGCCACGGGCGCGGCTCGGACCCGGCCCATTCCGGCTTCGCCCGGCGCTTCTCCAATGAGCGGGATTCGCACATGTCCTCGCTGGGATCGTTCGTCACGGCGGGGCCGAACTGGGGGCCGCAGCAGGGGCCGAACGTGCTTCTGGACGGGCTGGAATATTCAAACTCGGCCGCGCGAGAGCGGGCCATCATCGTCCACGGCGCCGATTACGCGGAGCCGGAATTCCTCGAACGCGAGGGCAAGCTGGGCCGGTCCTACGGCTGCTTCTCCCTGTCCCACGCGGACCTTCAGATCGTGCGCGACCGCATGGGCGAAGGCCGCCTGCTGTTCGCCTGGGCGTGAGGGTCAGGGCTCCGGTCGCCGGGCGGCATGGCGGATGGAAAGAATCCGCACCTCGCTTTCGGCGACCCGGTATCGGATCACATAAGGCCGGATGATCGTCAGCTCCCGACGACCATCGCCGATGGGTCTCCCGCGATCAGGAAACGCATCGAGACTGTCTCCGGCCGCTTTCAGCATCATGAAGAAGCGCCGAGCCGCCGAAGGGTTGAACTCGTTCAGATAAACCTGGATGTCAATGAGATCGCCCAGAGCCTTGGGCGCCCAGATCAATCTCCGCATTTCGGCGGGGGCAGGGGATTGTCGCTGCTCCAGGATGCGACCCAGCGCATGACGGCCTCATGGCTGATATAGCGACCCGCCGCGATGTCGGCTTCGGCGCGTTTCAGCGCGGCTTCGTCCGCCGCCTCGTCAGGCGTGGCGAACAGGTCATCTTCCGGGTCGGGCAGGGGGTCAGCCATGGACGAACCCTAGCACGAAAGCGCCTCGGCGTCAGTCTTCCCGCTCCAGCGCACGCCAGCCGATGTCGGAACGATGGAAGCCGCCGGGCCAGTCGATCTTGCGGATGGCGGCATAGGCGCGTTCGCGGGCCTCGGCGATGTCCTTGCCGCGTGCGCAGACGTTCAGGACGCGCCCGCCCGCCGCCACCAGGGCGCCGTCCTTGTTGCGGGCGGTTCCGGCGTGGAACACCTGAACGTCGGGGCCGAAGTCCTGCTCGGCCCCGCGTATGACCGAGCCGGTCAGGGGGCTGTCGGGATAGCCCTTGGCCGCCATGACCACGCAGATCACCGTCTCGGGGCGGAAGGCCAGGTCGGGCAGCTTCGACACGTCGCCGCGCGCGCAGGCCAAGAGGTGGGGCACGATGTCTCCGCTGAGGCGCATCATCAGCACCTGGCACTCGGGGTCGCCGAAGCGGGCGTTGAACTCCACCACCTTGGGGCCGTCGCTGGTGGCCATCAGCCCCGCATAGAGCACGCCGCGATAGGGCGTTCCCTCGGCCGCCATGCCGGCCATGGTCGGCTGGACGACGCGCTCGTCGGCCTGTTGAACGAAATCGGGCGTGAACACCGGGGCGGGGGAATAGGCGCCCATGCCGCCGGTGTTGGGCCCCAGGTCGCCGTCGAAGGCGCGCTTGTGGTCCTGGGCGCCGCCCAGCAGCACCGCGCGGGTCCCGTCGCACAGGGCGAACAGCGAGCCCTCCTCGCCGTCCATGAACTCCTCGATCACCACCCGCGCGCCCGCCGCGCCGAAGCGGCCGCCCAGCATGCGCTCGATCTCGGCCTCGGCGTCGCGGCGGTCCGGGCTGATGGCCACGCCCTTGCCCGCCGCCAGGCCGTCCGCCTTGATGACATAGGGGGGCTGAAAGACGTCCAGCGCCTGTTTCGCCTCGGCGACGGTCTCATAGACGCCGTAGCCCGCCGAGGGGATGTCGTGACGCTCAAGAAACGCCTTGGCGAACGCCTTGGACGTCTCGAGCCGGGCGGCCTTCTGCGTAGGGCCGAAACAGGGAATCCCCGCCGCGTTCAGACGGTCCGCCAGGCCGGCCTCCAGCGCCATCTCCGGCCCGACGACCACCAGGTCCGCCCTGATCTCGCGCGCCAGGGCGGCCAGGCCCTCGGCGTCGTCGGCCTTGACGGGGCGCAGCTCGCCCAGCGCCTCCATCCCGGGGTTGCCCGGGGCGATGACCAGCGACGTCACCAGCGATGACTGGCGGATTTTCCAGGCCAGGGCGTGTTCGCGCCCGCCCGATCCCACGAGAAGAACCTTCATGTCCGCGACATGACCGCCCAGGCGCGACCGGTCAAGGCGGACGAAGGGTTACTGCGCCGGAGGCGTCATATTCGCGGACGCAGGCGCCATGGCCCCGCTGGCGCCGGGGGCGGGACTGCGCATGGTGTCACGGTCCCAGACGGGCAGGGCCGCCAGTTCCTGAGCTGTCAGGGCGGTCTGCAGGTCCTTGTCGCCGTCGCGATCGAGAGCGGTGACCTGATCCAGGGCGATGACCACGTCGCGGTCGCTGCCTTCCAGATCGATGGCGAAACCGGTGACGGCGCCGGCGTCGTCGATGATGATCGCCTCCACGTCGCCCAGGTCCGCGCCCTCGGCCGACACCAGGTCTGCGTCTTCAAGTTCGTCGCGGTTCATGCCCAGGGCGGTGACGTTTGCGGCGACATCGCCGGGAACGGCCTCTGCGGTCTGTTCGGTGGGCGTCATGCCTTCGGGCGCCTGGACCACATTGTCGTCGCGGTCAGAACAGGCGGCCATGCCGAGAAGGGCGACAGCGGCGGCGGCGGTGAGCAGTCTGGTGGTCATGGGGGCATCCTCCAGCGATGGGTTCAGGAGGCAAACGGTCCGTCGCCATCGACGTTCCCTCGCCCGGCCCGCTATCATCGGCGAATGGACGATGATTCAGGGCCCGATCCCCGGGACAACAATCCGCCGCTGTCGATCTCGGAGCTGAGCTTCGCGCTGAAACGCACGCTGGAGGAGCGCTTCGGCCATGTGCGGCTGCGCGGCGAAATCTCCAAGGTGAACCGACATTCGTCCGGCCACGTCTATCTGACGCTCAAGGACGACCGCGCCGCCATAGACGGGGTGATCTGGAAGGGCGCCGTGCGCGGGCTGCAGGTCCAGCCGGAGGCGGGGCTGGAGGTCATCGTCACCGGCAAGATCACCAGTTATCCGGCCCGGTCCTCCTATCAGATCGCCATCGACACCATGGAGCCGGCCGGCGCGGGCGCCCTTCTGGCCCAGCTGGAGCGGCTGAAAGCGAAGCTGCACGGCGAGGGCCTGTTCGAGCCGGCGCGAAAACGCCCGATCCCCGCCTTCCCGGCGGTGGTCGGCGTCATCACCAGCCCCACCGGCGCGGTGATCCGCGACATCCTGCACCGCATCGCCGAGCGCTGGCCGTGCCGGGTGATCGTGTGGCCCTGCGTGGTCCAGGGCGACGCGGCGGCGGGTCAGGTGGCGGCGGCGGTGCGCGGGTTCGACGCCATGACCGCCGACGGGCCGATCCCGCGCCCGGACGTGCTGATCGTGGCGCGCGGCGGCGGATCGGTGGAGGATCTGTGGGCCTTCAACGACGAGACCCTGGCCCGCACCGTGGCGGCGGCGTCCATACCGATCATCTCGGCGGTGGGGCACGAGACCGACACCACCCTGATCGACTTCGTCTCGGACCGGCGCGCGCCCACGCCCACGGGGGCGGCGGAGATGGCCACGCCGGTTCTGGCGGACCTGAAGGCGGCGGTGGCGGACAAGGAGCGGCGGCTGCTGCGCTGCGGCTCACGGCTGCTGGAGGATCGCCGCACGCGCCTGAGGGCTGCGGCGCGAGGCCTGCCCGCCCGGCCCGAGGACCTGATCGCCCTGGCCCAGCAGCGGCTGGATCACGCCTCCAGCCGCCTGGCTTCGGGCCTGACGCGCAATGCGGCGATCCACGAGCGCGAACTGGTGCGCGCCGCCTCGCGCCTGACGCCGGGCCTGCTGATGCGGCCCATCCGTCATCAGGCGGAACGGTTGAGCGGCCTGGACGCCCGCATGGCCGGGGCGCTGGGCCGGACGATCCCGCGCGAGGCCGACCGGCTGGGCCGGACGACGCGGCTGTTCGAGAGCCTGAACCCCGACGGCCCGCTGAAGCGCGGCTTCGCGCGGGTGCACGGCGAAGACGGCGCCCTGGTCCGCTCGGCGGCGTCCCTGAAGACCGGACAGGCCGTGAAGCTGGTGTTCGGCGACGGCGACCGGGGGGCGGTGGTGGACGGCGCCGCGACGCCCCAGCCCCGCAAGGCCCGGCCGGCGCCGGGGACGGAGCAGGGCGACCTGTTCTGAAGAGCGGCGCCGCGCCGCTTGAGCCGGGTGGGGCGGCGCGCTAACGCTGGACGGGACGCGGATCGGACGGGGAGACGGCCATGAGCTACAAGGTTCTGTTCTCCCGCGCCCTGGGGGCCGAGCCCCGGCGGCTGCATTTCGCCGCCCACAGCCATCATCTGTGGCCGGACGCCAGCTTCGACGGCCAGGTCCGCGCCTGGTCGGACGCCAACCGCCACGCCGACCACAAGTGGGATCTGGTGTTCGGTGAGGTGATCCCGGAGGCGCGCGCCCATGTGGCCCGGGAGCTGAACCTGCCCTCGACCGATACGGTGGTGTTCGCGCCCAACACCCACGACCTGCTGCTGCGCGTGGTTTCGGCGGTGGAGCGCAAGCCCGTGCGCATCCTGTCCACGGACGGCGAGTTCCATTCGTTCCGCCGCCAGGCCGCGCGCTGGGAGGAAGCGGGCGAGGCGGCGGTGACGCGCGTGCCGATCGCGCCGTTCGAGACCTTTCCCGAGCGGTTTCTCCAGGCGGCGCGCGCGGGCGGGCACGACCTGATCGTGGTCAGCCAGGTGTTCTTTCGCACCGGCTGGCTGGTGCAGGCGCTGGATGAGCTGGCGGCCCTGGCCGACCCGGCGGGGCCCTGGGTGATCGTCGACGGCTATCACGGCTTCATGGCGACGCCGACGGACCTGTCGGCGGCAGCGGACCGGATCTTCTATGTGGCGGGCGGCTACAAATACGCCATGGCGGGCGAAGGCGCCTGTTTCATGCACGCCCCGCCGGGCTACGGCGCGCGGCCGATCATCACCGGCTGGTTCGCGGAGTTCGGCGATCTGGAAGGCCCGCCGGGCGGCGTGGGCTACACCGCCGATGCGGGCCGTTTCTGGGGCTCCACCTTCGATTCCTCGGGGCTTTACCGGTTCAACGCCGTGCGCCGCATGCTGGACGAGGAAGGGTTGGACACGGCCCGGATCGCCGCCCATGCCCGGGACCTCCAGGCCCGCTTCGCCCAGGCCGCGTCGGAGGGGCGGTGCGGTCGGCTGAAGAAGGCCGAACTGCTCAATCCCGTGGACGGACAGGCCCGCCGCGGCCGCTTCCTGGCCTTCCGCCATCCCGAGGCCCAGGCGTTGCAGGCCCGGCTGCGGGAAGCCCATGTGGTCACCGATGTGCGCGACGACGTGCTGCGCTTCGGCTTCGGCCTCTACCAGGACGAGAACGACGTGGAGCGCCTGATCGAGGCGTGCCGCCGGGTTCTGTGAGGCTTCAGAAGAAGGTGGCGTCTTCCTGCTTTTCGGCCCGGGGCGGCTCTCGCGGCGTGGAGGGCCGGGCGGGCGCGGCGCGGTTCGCGGCGGCGCCCTGG
>JAEZCL010000265.1 GCA_023433585.1 Pseudomonadota bacterium | reverse complement strand
GCCTCGGTGTAGGTATGGGCAATTACAAGGATTCGAAACTGGAAGTTCTGGCAAAAAAAGGCAATGGAAACTTCGCTTACCTGGATAATGAACAGGAAGCGGAAAAAGTGCTGGTAAAAGAGCTGACGCAAACCCTATTCACCGTGGCTGATGATGTGTATCTAAACCTTCAATTTAATCCGAAGCTGGTGCGCGACTACCGGCTGATTGGATACGAGAACAAACTAAAAGCCCTGGCAGATACGCTGAGTGAAGTGGAAGGAGGAGAATTGGGATCGGGCCATTCCATGATGATGCTAACAGAATTCACCCCGGTACGGGCCGCTCAGGACCTCGAAGTCCTTCCCGATCATATCGCCGATGTTTCTTTACACTACCGCCTGCCCGGCGATTCCACCCGCCGTTACATGTATTATAAGGCTCCTTATAATTTCACCGAGTTCCGCGAAATCCCGGATTATTGCCGCTTTGCGTCATCCGTCGCCTTATTCGGCTCACTGCTGAAAGATTCTAAATTTACCCGTAAAGCCCGCTGGAATGATGTGATTTCAATTGCCAGCCAGTCGTACCAGCGCAGCGATTATGTACAATCGGAATTTATTGCCCTGGTTGAAAAAGCGAAGCGGATCTACGGTAAGAAAAGAAAGAGAAACCAGTAATACTTTAAGAAAGGGCTACAAAAAAATGGGCTGAACCGATTTCATACAGGAGATCAGATTCAGCCCAAAGGATTGCTCATTTTTAAGTTGCTATGAAAACATTTCCCGCACTTTATCGAAAAAGCTTTTCTCGGATTTTTCGGGTTGGGGTTTGAAATTTTCAGAATGGCTCATCTTTTCCATCAGATTTCTTTCTTCGCCCGAAAGATGCTGGGGTGTCCAGACATTTACGAAAATCAGCTGGTCGCCTTTTTCGTACGAATTTACAGCCGGGAATCCCTTTCCTTTCAGGCGGAAAATTTTACCGCTCTGAGTGCCCGGCGGGATCTTGATTTTTGCTCTTCCGTCAATGGTAGGCACTTCCACCTGGGTTCCGAATACAGCATCGGGGAAGGAGATATAAAGCTCATGCGCTACATTAATGCCATCGCGGTGAAGTTCTTTATGCTGTTCTTCTTCAATCAGGATGATCAGATCGCCGGCAGCACCGCCTCTTTCACCGGCATTCCCTTTCCCGCTTACACTTAACTGCATTCCTTCGGCAACGCCGGCGGGGATATCAAGTGTTACCATTTCTTCGCCGTAAACCCTGCCTTCGCCTTTACATGAACCGCATTTATGGGTAACAGACGTTCCTTCACCGCCACAGGTAGGGCAGGTGGAAACGGTTTGCATTTGTCCAAGAAAGGTATTGCTGACTTTTCGCACCTGGCCGCTGCCGCCGCAGGTGTTACAGGTTTGAACGCTGTTCTTATCTTTTGCGCCGCTACCCGAACAGGTGGCGCAAACCACATGTTTCTTTACCTTAATCTGTTTGGTAACGCCTTTCGCGATCTCTTCGTAATTCAGTTTTAATTTGATCCGCAGATTGCTGCCCCGAACACCTCTGGATCTTTGTCCGCCGCGGCCACGTCCGCCCTGACCGCCGAAAAAGTTGCCGAAAATATCTTCACCGAAGATATCTCCAAACTGGCTAAAGATGTCTTCCATATTGCTGGCGCCGCCAAATCCACCGCGCCCATTCCCGCTTAATCCGGCATGGCCGAAACGGTCGTACTGCGATTTTTTGTCGGCATCGCTCAGAACTTCATATGCTTCCGCGGCTTCTTTAAACTTTTCTTCCGCGGCCTTATCGCCCGGATTGCGGTCGGGATGATATTGCATTGCCACCTTCCGGTAAGCTTTTTTAATTTCCTCCGGACCAGCATTTCGGCCTACGCTTAAAACCTCGTAGTAATCTCTTTTTGACATATTGCTATCATAACCCACAGCTAAGACTATGGTAATTTAAGTTCAGGGTCAGGTAATCTTATTTAGCTACCACCACTTTGGCAAAGCGGATAATGCGGTCGTTCAGGTAATAACCTTTCTGCACTTCGTCCACGATCTTTCCGGCGGCATTTTCAACCGCCGCGGGTACGCTGGTGATGGCCTCATGCAGATCGGCATCAAATTCAGCCCCGACCACTTCCATTGGTTTAAGACCCCGGGAATGCAGGATATTTCTCAGTTTGTTGAAAACCAATACAACACCTTCACGGGTAGCCGAAGAATCGGGATTGATTTCCAGCTGTATTTCGGCGCGGTCACAATCATCCTGTACTTCCAGTAATGACTGTATGACGTCTTTGCCGGCGGTTTGAATCAGTTCAATTCTCTCTTTGGCAGTTCTTTTCCGGTAATTGTCAAACTCGGCTGCCTGTCTTAAATAACGATCTTTCAGGTCCTGAATTTCATTTTCCAGTTTTTCCTTTTGATCGTTCCACTCATCCTTTTGAGTTTCATCAACTTCTGCGGAATTTTCCATTTCGGTTCCGGTCAGATCCCCGGCTTCGCTATTCATAAATTCCGGCTTATTTTCCTGTGTGTTCTTTTCCATAGCTCAAAAATTAACGGCAAAGGTACAGTTGTCAAGAATACTGCCAATCGCCTTTTAAAGGTCAAAATGTCGGATCGGCGTAAATTATATTTCCGGATTTTTTTTTTCTATTTAAGCAGCATAATTCTTCGAATAGCACTCTCTATAAAGAAGCCGTCAGGAACCTTTCTGTTGGCAGGGCTTGTAACCAAAACTAACTGCTTTTACTTCTGGATTTTGTTCACCCGTTTGCGGGTGAAACTGCTATGTCTTCCTCTGAATCACAAAAAAATATCCTGGAGAATTTCTTATGCAAAAAGTTTGTTTTGCATTAAAAAATTGTTAAATTAGAGACGGTTTAGTTAAAATCACCACAACCCACTTTTAAAAAACGCTCATTTTATGCCCACCAAACTAACGTTGCTTCGGCCATGGCAGGCTGCTACACGCCGTATCCGAATGTTTTTTCTAATTTTTACGCTTCTTTTTAGCTCTTCGCTTTTTGCCCAGACCAGGATCTCGGGAGTTGTTAGAAATCCGGTCACCAATCAGCCCATTGAAGGCGCATCTGTTCAGGTCACCGGCAGCTCAACCGGGGTTGTAACAGGTCAGGATGGAAGTTTTACATTGAATGTGCCTTCCGGAAGCAGTTCAC
>JAEZCL010000149.1 GCA_023433585.1 Pseudomonadota bacterium | reverse complement strand
GTCCAGCGCCGCGATCAGCCGCACGGCCAGGTCCGGCGGCGTCAGAGGCATGTCGCACGGCAGGGTCAGCACCGCCGCCCGGCCTTTCTCCCTGGCGAACCCCATGGCGGCCGCCAGCCCGCCCAGCGGCCCCTCCCACGGCGCGTCGGTGATCAGCGGGACGTCCGGCAGGCCGGGCGCCTGCACCGGGTCCCGCACAGCGACGGCGACGGCGTCCGAAAAAGTCCCGGCCTGAGCCAGTGCGCGGTCCAGCAGGGTGACGCCGCCCAGCTGCCGCAGCGGCTTGGCGCCGCCCATCCGGCGCCCTTCCCCGCCCGCCAGCACCACCACGGCGATCTGATCCGGTGTCATGGCTTCACGTTTGCCTCGGCACGCTCAACCGCCGACATCGGCCATTCGCCGAAGGTCGCCGGACCGGCCCAGCATCAGTTCATGTCCGCGCGCCTTGGTGGGCAAGGCGTCCAGGATGCGCTGCTCCAGTCGCTGCGGCTCCACGTCGGCCGCCAGCAGGTCGCGCAGGTCGACGCCGCCTTCACCGAACAGACACAGCCGCAGCCGCCCCCGCGCCGTGACCCTCAGTCGATTGCAGCCGTCGCAGAAATTAGCCGCATAGGGTGCGATCACCCCGAAGCGGCCCGCATAGTCCGGGTGCCCGTATTCCACCGCTGGGCCGTCATCGGGCCGACGCGGCGACGGCGTCCAGCCGCGATCCGTCAGCCACTGCTCCAGCACCCCCGCCCGGACGTGCTGGTCTTCGAACCAGGCGACATTGTCCAGGGTGCGCATCAACTCGATGAACCGCACCGTCGCGGGGCGATCCCGCAGCCATGCCGCGAACTGGTCGAAGACGGCGTCGACGGTGTTGCGCAGCAGAACGGCGTTCAGCTTCACCGCTCCGAAATTCAGGCCGAGCGCCGTGTCGACGCCTTCCAGGATGCGCGGCAAGAGGTCGTGCCCGGTGATGCGGGCGAACACCGCCGGGTCGAGTGAATCGGCGCTGACGTTGAGATGGGTCAGGCCCGCGTCGCGCCATCCACGCACCTCTTGTTCCAGCCGCCAGCCGTTGGTGGTCAGCGCGACCTTCTCGATGCCGGGGGTTCGGGCGGCGACGCCGATGATCCGCGTCAGATCCCGCCGGACCGAGGGTTCGCCCCCCGATAGACGGACCTTGGTCACACCCAGGGAGGCGAAACCGGCGATCAGGCGCGCGATCTGATCGACCTCCAGGAAATCGCCGGGTGTTTTTCGATAACCGTCGGGCAGGCAATAGGCGCAGCGGAAATTGCAGACCTCCGTGATGGAAAGTCGAAGGTATCGAAAGCGGCGCCCATAATCATCGGCCAGATGCGCGGACGAGGACTGAAGCCCTTTCTCCGCCGCCATCTTAGGCCATGCCGTCATGTGCTCTCCTGACCCCTGCACCCAATCTGCAAACATTCGCTATCGGATGTGGTTCCTCTTGCAAGGGGCGCCATGACCGCGTCAACTTCGGCCAAGACGTCATGCGTAAGGGTGGGAGCGGGATTTTGGAACCCTAGCGCAGCGTGGCGGCTTTAGACGCGGGAGGGGACGAATGCCCCGAGGACGCAGCGTGGAGGGCGCGGTGGGGATGGCTGACGTTCCGGCCGAAGGGAGCAGAACGGCGCTGTGGGCGAGCACTTTCGCCTTCACCATCTGCTTCGCGGTCTGGACGATCTTCTCGATCATCGGTCTGGAGATGAAGGACGAATTGGGTCTGTCCGAGACTCAATTCGGCCTGCTGGTCGGTGTCCCCATCCTGACCGGTTCGCTGGTCCGGGTCGTCCTCGGCGTCTGGACCGATCAACTGGGCGGGCGCCGGATGCTGCCCCTCGTCATGCTGGCGGCCGCCCTGGCCACCCTGCTGCTGTCCTGGGCCGACAGCTATTACGGCATGTTGCTGGCGGCGCTCGGAATCGGCCTGGCCGGCGGCGCATTCGCAGTAGGCGTGGCCTATGTCCCCAGATTCTTCCCGCCCAGGATGCAGGGAATGGCGCTGGGCGTTTTCGGCGCGGGGAACGTGGGCGCGGCGATCACCAATTTCGTCGCCCCCGCCATCATGGTCGCCTGGGGCTGGGAGGCGGTGGCGCAGATATGGGCTGCGGTGCTGGCGGCAGCGGCCGTGGTCTTCTTCCTGGTCACCCGCGACGACCCGGAAACCCTGGCGCGGCGCCGTGAAGGCCGCCGGGCGCCGACGACGGCGGCCCAACTGGCGGTCCTGAAGAACCTGCAGGTCTGGCGCTTCGCCCTGTATTATTTCTTCGTCTTCGGGGCTTTCGTCGCCCTGGCGCTCTGGCTCCCGCGCTACCTGATCGGGGCCTATGGGCTGGATGTGCAGACCGCCGGCGTGCTGGCGGCGGTCTTCTCCGTCCCGGCCAGCCTGTTCCGCATCTACGGCGGGCGGCTTTCGGACAAATACGGCGCGCGGGCGGTGCTGTACTGGACCTTCGGCGTCTCGGCCCTGTGTCTGTTCATGCTTTCCTATCCGCCGACGGACTACACCATCCACGGCGTGCGCGGCCCGATCAGCTTCTCCACCTCCATGGGGCTGGTCCCGTTTCTGGTGGCCATCTTCGTGCTCGGCTTCTTCATGAGCCTGGGCAAGGCGGCGGTCTTCAAGCACATCCCGGTCTATTACCCCAAACAGATCGGCGCGGTGGGCGGTCTGGTCGGCATGGTCGGCGGCCTGGGCGGCTTCATCCTCCCCATCATCTTCGGCGTGATGAACGACCTCACCGGCATCTGGACCAGTTGTTTCGCCCTGCTGTTCCTGATCGTCGCTGTCTCGCTGGCGTGGATGCATGTGGCCGTGCGCCAGATGGAGGCGGCGGCCGTGCGCGAGGGCCGCCAGATCGCGACCCTGCCCGAACTGCCGGAAATGGAGCCGATCCACGAGCCGGCGCGCCCGCTTCTGGACCGGTTGCGCAAGGCGCGGGCCGGGGTTCTGGCGGACTGGCGGCCGGAAGACGAGGCGTTCTGGCGCGCTACGGGGCGGTCGGTGGCGCGGCGCAATCTGTGGATCTCGACCTACTGTCTGCTGCTCGCCTTCGCCGTCTGGATGGTGTGGAGCGTGGTGGTGGCGCGCCTGCCCGCGATCGGCTTCAACTTCACCACCGATCAATTGATCTGGCTGGCGGCACTGCCCGGCCTGTCGGGCGCGACCTTGCGCATCT
>JAEZCL010000089.1 GCA_023433585.1 Pseudomonadota bacterium | reverse complement strand
GTTCCGCGTCGGCGCGCAGGATGGCGACCAGTTCGCGGCGGCGCGCGCGCGCGGTCTCCATCTCGGCCCGGCGGTTCATCTGGGCGCTCTCGGCGGTGAACAGCGCCTCGCTGGCCAGGGCCGCGCGGCGGCGCACCCGGGCGATCTCGGCCTGTTGCTCGACCAGGGCGTCGGCGCGCACCTGAAGCTCAGGCGCGATCGCCTGCATCAGGATGGCCGCGCGCACCGTGTCCACGGCCCGATCAGCCGGAATCAGCAGCGGCGGCGGCGGCTTGCGGCTCATCATCTGCAAGGCGGACAACAGCCTGCCCTGGCGCGCTCGTTCGCCGCTGAGACGGCCCAGAAGCACGGCCTCGCGCTCGCCCAGCTCCGCCAGGCGCCGACGCTGGGCGTTGATGGCCACGGTGTCGCCCGCGTCCTCGCGGTCCAGCCGCCTGAGATCCTGGTCCAGGCGGGCGATCTCGTCGGCGGCCTCCTCGGCGTCCGCGCGCAGACGCCGCGCGCGCAACTGCTCCTCGCGGTGTTCAACCCGCAGGCGTTCGATCTCGTCGGGCGGCGCGTCGGCGCGCTGGCCCAGGGCGGGCGGAGCGGCCAGCAGCACAGCCGACAGCACGAGCATGGAACGGGAGGGACGCATCAATCCCTATGATAGGGCGATCCGGCCAGGATGGTCACGGCCCGGTAGATCTGTTCGGCCAGCATGGCGCGGGCCAGGGCGTGCGGCCAAGTCTGGGGCCCGAAGGCGAGGGTCGAGCGGGCCGCGTCCAGCACGGACCGGTCCAGCCCGTCCGCCCCGCCGATGGCGAAGACCAGCCGCCGCTCGCCCTGGTCACGCAGCGCCGCGATGTGGTCGGAAAAGGCGCGCGAGCTCCAGGTCCGCCCCCGCTCGTCGCAGGCGATCAGGTGCGCGCCCTCGGCGGCGTTCAGGATCAGCGCGGCTTCCGGCGCCTTGCCGGGCTTGCGGGGGTCCAGGTCGATCAGCTCGACCGGGCCCAGGCCCAGGGCGCGGCCGGCCGCCGTGGCCCGACGCGCATAGTCGTCCGCCAGGTCCGCCTCGGGACCGCGCCCCGGCTTTCCGATGGCGATGACGCCGATGCGCACGGTGAGCCCTGGAGAAGATCAGGCGGACTGGGCGCCGCGATGGCCGCCAGAGTCCACCGACCAGATCTTCTCGATGTTGTAGAAGGCGCGCACCTCGGGCCGGAACAGGTGGACGATGACGTCCCCCGCGTCGATCAGCACCCAGTCGCAATGAGGCAGACCCTCGACCTTGGCCTTGCCCAGGCCGTACTCCTTCAGAAGACGCAGAAGGTGATCGGTCAGGGCGCCCACATGGCGCTGGGACCGGCCGGAGGCCACGATCATGGTGTCGGCCATGGGGCTCTTGCCCTTCAGGTCGATGAGGACAATCTCCTGGGCCTTGTCGTCATCCAGGCGCTTGAGGATGGCGTCCTCGAGCGGCTCATCGGAACTGGGACTGTCGGGGTCTTCGGCGCGGACGGGCGCGATCGGCTGCATTTCACGCGCGGCGTTGGAAACGGCCGGGGCTTGCGTCGGGGACGCGGACGGGCGGGACAGCGAAGTGCTCCACATTGACTGAACGGACGGCCACCCTATCACGAACAGGGACGGCGCGTCACCCGGCGCGCGGATTCGCCGCCCGGATGGCGGTGGACGAGGCCCGGTTCAGGGGCGCGGTCAGATAGGTCCAGGCCGGCGCGGCCATGAGCGGCAGCAGGCGCGCCTGCTCCTGCGGCAGGCGGAAGCCGGCGTAGCGGCGCGCGGCGGGGGCGGTGAGGCTCTCCACCTGCGAGCCCGGGCGGGCGATCACCGCCATGGGCATGGCGCCGGCGATGTCGGTCCAGCCGCGCCAGCGATGGAAGGTCGCCAGATTGTCCGACCCCATCAGCCAGACGAAATGAACCCCCGGATGTCGCGCCCGGATCGCGCGCAGGGTGTCCACGGTCCAGCGGCATCCCACGCGGCTCTCGAAATCCGACACCACCATGGCCGGTCCCTGGGCGAAGCGGCGGGCGGAGGCCATGCGCTCGGAAAGCGGCGCGGTGTCAGCCCCGTTCTTCAGCGGATTCTGGGGCGACACCAGCCAGACCACCCGGTCCAGCCCCAAGCGGTGCATGGCCGTTTCGGCCACATGGGCGTGGCCCTCGTGGGCCGGATTGAACGAGCCCCCGAACAGCCCGACCTTCAATCCGGGCTCCAATTTCAGACCGTCGCGCAGCAGCCCTCTGCGGGGGCCTGCGGATCGCGGCGCGGGACCGGCGTGGAAGAAAGCCAAGGCGGGCTCGGAAAGGTCAGGAGCGACTTATGCTCACGCGCGCCCTAACACGCTCGGCGGCGAATGTCGCGCGCTTTACGGACGAATTTGCCCCTTGCCGCGCACCACATATTTGAAGCTGGTCAGCTGTTCGGCGCCCACCGGGCCGCGCGCGTGCAGCCGGTCGGTGGAGATGCCGATCTCGCCGCCGAAGCCGAACTCGCCGCCGTCGGCGAACTGGGTCGAGGCGTTGGCCAGAACGATGCCCGCGTCCACCTGGGCCAGAAAGCGCTCGATGGCCGCATCGTCGGACGCCACGATGCATTCGGTGTGGCCGGAGCCATAGCGGGCGATGTGGTCGACGGCGGCGTCCAGCCCGTCCACCACCCTGACGGCGATGACCGGTTTCAGATATTCCGCCGCCCAGTCCGCCTCCGTCGCGGCCCTGGCCTCGGGGACCAGGGCGCGGGCCGCCTCGTCGCCGCGCAGCTCACACCCCTTGTCCGTCAGGTCAGCGGCGATCAGGGGCAGCAGCTCAGCGGCCGCCGACCGGTCGATCAGCAGGGTCTCGGCCGCGCCGCACACGGAGACGCGCCGCATCTTGGCGTTCAGCACCACCGTGCGCGCGGTATCCGCGTCGGCGCTGTCATGGACATAGACGTGGTTCACGCCCTCCAGGTGGCCCAGCACGGCCACGCGCGCCTCGGTCTTGACCCGCTCCACCAGCGAGCGGCCGCCGCGCGGGATCACCAGGTCCACCGCCCCGTCCAGGCCCGACAGAATATGGCCCACCGCGTCGCGGTCGCGCGTCGTCACCATCTGCACCGCCTCGGCGGGCAGGCCGGCGGCCGTCAGTCCCTCCACAAGGGCTTCGTGGATGGCCAGGTTCGAGCGCAGGCATTCGGAGCCGCCGCGCAGGATCACGGCGTTGCCCGCCCGCACGGCCAGGGCGGCGGCGTCGGCGGTCACGTTCGGCCGGCTCTCATAGATGATGGCCAGCACACCGATAGGGGTGCGGACGCGGGCGATGTCCAGGCCGTTGTCGGGCGTCCAGCGGGCGGTCTCGGCGCCCACCGGATCGGGGATGGCGGCGATGGCGTCCAGCGCGGCGGCTACGCCCTGGAGCCGCGTCTCGTCCAGCGCCAGCCGATCCAGCATGGCTGGATCCATGCCTTTTTCGCGCGCCGCCGCCTGATCGGCGGCGTTGGCGGCCAGCACCTCGGCGGCGCGGGCGCGCAGGGCCTTGGCCATGCCCGCGATCGCCTTTGTCCGCGCATCCGCGGAGGCCAGGGCGAGGGCGCGAGCGGCGGCGCGGGCGCGTCGGCCCATGCCCAGCATCTCCCGCTTCAGATCAGCGGCGTCGGCGGGCGGCGGGGCGGTTTCCGTCTTCAGGGTCATGGCGTCTAACATCGCCCCGGCGCCTATGATTTCAAGGCTTTTTCATTTCCGAGGGCGCTTGGGGCGCAGATTGTGCGGCCCCCTAGCCTCCACCACCGCGTCCCTCAGCGACAGGTCGTCGGCGTGGATCACCACCGGGCCGCCCGCATAGCCCAGCGCCTCCTTCAGGGCGCCGGAGCGCAAACCCCGGATCTTCTGCACGTCGGCGGCGTCGTAGCGCACAAGGCCGCTGGCCAGGTCGGCCCCGTTCTCGTCCAGCAGCACCACTGTGTCGCCCTTGCCGAACGCGCCTCGAACCTCCTTCACCCCCACCGACAGCAGCGACTTGCCCGCAATCAGCGCGCGACGGCATCCGGCGTCCACCACCAGTTCGCCGCGCGTGGCCAGCGACCCGCCGATCCACTGCTTGTAGGCGTCCTTGACCGTGGTGGAGGCGGCGATGACGGTGCAGCGGCGTCCCTGCTCCAGATGCTGGGTCCCGCGCCCCTTGGCGCGTCCGGCCGCGATCAGGGTGACGCAGCCCGCCTCCGAGGCGATGCGCGCGGCCATGACCTTGGTGGCCATGCCGCCGGTGCCCACACCGGCTTCGGCGTTGGCGCCGGCGGCCATGGCCTCGATCTCGGGCGTCAGGGTTTCGATATAGGGGATGTGCCGCGCGTCGGGATCCTTGCGCGGATCGGCGGTGTAGATGCCGTCCACGTCTGACAGCAGGATCAGCAGGTCCGCGCTTATCATCTGGGCCACGCGCGCCGCCAGCCGATCATTGTCGCCATAGCGGATCTGCTCGGTGACGATGGTGTCGTTCTCGTTGATGACCGGCACGGCCCCCATGCCGAGCAGCGCGCCCACGGTGGCCCGCGCGTTCAGCCAGCGACGCCGAATCTCGGTGTCGTCCCGCGTCAGCAGGATCTGGGCGGTGATGACGCCGTGGGGATCGAACGCCTGCTCCCATCCGGCCATCAGCAAGGACTGCCCGGCCGCCGCCGCCGCCTGTTTCTTCTCCAGTCCCGGCCCTCGCGCCCGGGCGCCCAGCCGCCGACGCCCCAACGCCACCGCGCCGGACGAGACGATCAGCACCTCCTTGCCCTGGGCCTTCCAGGCCGAGATGTCGGCCGCCAGGCCCTTCAGCCGCACATGGTCCACCTGATTGGTCCTGCGATCCACCAGCAGGGACGACCCGATCTTGACCACGATGCGCCGGGAATCGGCGATCACGCGGGCGGCCCGCGTCATGCGGCGGGGCCTGTCGGTCAGGGGCGGGGTCTCGTCCTTCATCCGCACGATATTGGCGTGATCCGTCAAGGCGTCCAGCCGCCGGGGGTTTCCTCCACGACGTCCTCGTCCGCATGAGCCTCGCCCCGCGTCTTCTTCACCTCGGCCCAGGCGGCGCGCAGCAGTTCGGGCACGCCCTCTCCGGACACGCCCGATACCAGCAGGGGACGCCGTCCGGCGACGGCCTCAAGCTCGGCGGCCTTCTCGGCGCGCAGCTCCGGCGTCAGGGCGTCGATCTTGTTCAGGGCCAGGACTTCGAGCTTTTCGGCCAGGCCGGCGCCGTAGGCCTCCAGTTCGGCGCGGATGGTGCGGTAAGCGCCGGCGATGTCGTCCTGCGTCCCGTCGATCAGGTGGATCAGGGCTGCGGTGCGCTCCACATGGCCCAGAAACCGTGTGCCCAGCCCGGCGCCCTCGCTGGCGCCCGCGATCAGGCCGGGGATGTCGGCGATGACGAAGCGCTCGGTGGCCGACAGGTCCACGACGCCCAGGTTCGGCGTCAGGGTGGTGAAGGGATAGTCCGCGATCTTGGGCCGCGCGGCCGAGGCGGCGGCCAGGAAGGTCGACTTGCCCGCGTTGGGCAGGCCCGCCAGCCCCACGTCGGCGATCAGTTTCAGGCGCAGCCAGATCCAGCGCTCCTGGCCCTCCTGGCCCGGATTGGCGTGGCGCGGGGCCTGGTTGACCGGCCCCTTGAAGCGGGTGTTGCCCCAGCCGCCGTTGCCGCCCGAGAGCAGCTTCACCCGCTTGCCGGATTCGTCCATGTCCAGCAGCACCGTCTCCTTGTCCTCGTCCAGGATCTGGGTGCCGACGGGAACCTTCAGCACCGCGTCGTCGCCCTTGGCACCGTGCATGTTGCGGCCCTGGCCGTGGTGGCCGGTCCGGGCCTTGAAATGCTGCTGATAGCGGTAGTCGATCAGGGTGTTCAGCCCTTCGACCGCCTCGATCCACACGTCCCCGCCCTTGCCGCCGTCGCCGCCGTCCGGCCCGCCGTTGGGAATGAATTTCTCGCGCCGGAACGAGACGGACCCCGCCCCGCCGTCGCCCGCGCGAATGTAGATCTTGGCCTGGTCGAGAAACTTCATGGGCGGCTTATGCCGCAGAAGCAGGGCGATTTACAGGCGGCGCCGGCCGATCCAGAAGATCAATGCAACGATCAGCCGTCCGGATGATGTCCGCCAGCGGCTTGGCCTCAGTTTCCTCCCACAATCGATCCCACGTCACTGAGGTTTCCATGATGTGGGCGCCGATGCCCCGCGGCGATCAGGGCGGCCTCCGCCTCGGCGTAAAGTTCGGGCGTCATGTGCCAGGGGCCCTTGGGACCGAGGCGGCGTCCGGCTTCGCGCTTGACCTTCCTGAGCCAGGCGACGTGATCGAGCCTGGCCCCCAGCTCGGCGCGGATGACGGCCAGTTCGGCCAGTTCGCGCGGGGACGCCGGGCGGGGCCGGGGCGGTTTCTTCGGGCGAGGCGCGGGCATGGGTCGTGTCCTTTTCTGAAAGGGCGGCACCGACGTTCTCCCTCCCCTTCATGGGGAGGGGGCGGAGCCGAAGGCGAAGCGGGTGGGGACGGCAAAGCGAGGCAGCGCGCATATCTCGCCGAGCCCGCCCCACCCGGCCGCTGCGCGGCCCCCCTCCCCATGAAGGGGAGGGAGAAGGGAGGCGGGGCTAATCACCGAGCGCCCGCGCCGCCCCCTCCTGACCGCTGCGCGGTCTGTCCGTCCCCATCGGCCTTCGCCGATGGGGAGGAGAGGAGGTGCGGACGCCCTACCCCCGCGCCCACACGCCG
>JAEZCL010000064.1 GCA_023433585.1 Pseudomonadota bacterium | reverse complement strand
ACCGCGCTCGGGGTCGCCCTCGAACGCGCCGAGCATGTCGTTGTCGCCTGTAGCGCCATCTCCGTGCCGTCGCGTGAACGCGCGGCCCGCCGCCTACCCGACACCGCCATAGTGCCGGTGCACGAGGTCGCCGCCCGCGCCGAACTTCTGCTGCTGGCCGTGCCCGATGCCGAGCTGGCGGCGCTTATCGGCGGTCTGGCCGGCACCGGCTCGGTGCGACCGGGCACCATCGTGGTGCACACCTCCGGTGCCAACGGGATCGGCATCCTGGCGCCGCTGACCGAACTGGGCTGCCTGCCGCTGGCCATCCACCCGGCCATGACGTTCACCGGTTCCGACGAGGACATCGACCGGTTGTCCGATGCCTGTTTCGGGGTGACCGCGGCCGATGAGATCGGCTACGCCATCGGCCAGTCGCTCGTCCTCGAGATCGGCGGCGAACCGTTCCGGGTCCGTGAGGACGCCCGCACCCTCTATCACGCCGCGCTGGCCCACGCCGGAAACCACCTGATCACCGTGGTGCTCGACGCGATCGAGGCGTTGCGTGACGCGTTGCGCGGACAGGAGCTGCTCGGACAGGAGCTCATCGGCGACGTCCCGGGCGGACTGGCCGAACGGATCGTCGCCCCGCTGGCCCGCGCCTCCCTGGAGAACGCGCTGCAGCGCGGACAGGCCGCCCTGACCGGTCCGGTGGCCCGTGGGGACGCGGCGGCGGTGGCCCGTCATCTCGGTGCGCTCACCGAGACGGACCCGGCGCTGGCCCAGGCCTACCGGGCCAATTCACTGCGGACCGCCCAGCGTGCCCACGCGCCTGCGGACGTGTTCGACGTACTGCTCGACAACGGCGCTGGGAAGGAGACATCGTGACCGACCGCCGACCGCCGGCGTTCAAGGCCGGCGAACTCAACATCTATCGACGGCCCGGCGATATCGCCGAGGTGACCAGGGCGCTGCGCAGCACCGGCAGGCGCGTCATGCTGGTGCCGACGATGGGTGCCCTGCACGACGGCCATCTCACCCTGATCCGCCGCGCGCAGCAGGTGCCGGGATCGGTGGTGGTGGTGTCGATCTTCGTCAACCCCACCCAGTTCGGGGCCGGTGAGGATCTCGACGCCTACCCGCGCACCCTCGACGAGGACCTGGCCGCGCTGCGCAACGAGGGCGTGCAGATCGCGTTCACCCCCACCGCGTCAGAGATGTACCCGGCGGGACCGCGCACCTCGGTACATGCCGGTGAGCTGGGTTCACAGCTGGAAGGCGCGGTCCGACCGACGCATTTCGCGGGCATGCTGACCGTCGTCATGAAGCTGCTCCAGATCGTGCGACCCGACCAGGCCTTCTTCGGCGAGAAGGATTATCAGCAACTCGTGCTGGTGCGACAGATGGCCGATGACCTGAACCTGGACACCCGGATCGTCGCCGTGCCCACTGTGCGGGAATCCGACGGGTTGGCGATGTCTTCGCGTAACCGCTACCTCGATGAACTCGAACGTGAACAGGCGCTGGCCATTCCGTCGGCATTGTTGGCCGGGGCGTACGCCGCCGGCGAGGGCGCCGATGCCGCACTCGATGCGGCGCGAGCGGTCCTGGAGGAGGTCCCCGCCATCAGCGTCGACTATCTGGAGATCCGCGACACCTGGTTGGGTCCCGCGCCGGCCACCGGGCGGGCGCGCATGCTGTTGGCGGTCCGGCTCGGCCGCACCCGGCTGCTGGACAACATCGCGATCGATCTCGGGGTGCCGTCCTGGCCCGGTCCGGACGTCCCCTTTGACGAGCACGAATTGCCCTGGAGGAACTGATGTTACGCACGATGCTCAAGTCCAAGATCCACCGTGCCACGGTGACCCAGGCCGACCTGCACTATGTCGGTTCGGTCACCATCGATGCCGACCTGATGGACGCCGCCGACATCCTCGAAGGTGAGCAGGTGACCATCGTCGACATCGACAACGGCAACCGATTGGTCACCTACGCCATCACCGGGCAGCGCGGCAGCGGTGTGATCGGGATCAACGGTGCGGCAGCACATCTGATTCATCCGGACGATCTCGTCATCCTGATCGCCTACGCGACGATAGAGGATTCCCAGGCGCGCACCTATCAGCCCCGGATCGTCTTCGTCGATGCCGAGAACAAGCAGATCGATCTCGGTTCCGATCCCGCCCACGTGCCGGCCGATGCCGCCGGCCTGATGTCACCCCGCTAGCCGTGCTGCTCGCCATCGACGTCCGCAACACCCATACCGTGGTCGGGCTCATCGCCGGCCCCGGAACGCACGGAAAAGTGGTGCAGCACTGGCGTATTCGGACCGAGTCCGAGGTCACCGCCGATGAGTTGGCGCTGACCATCGACGGTCTGATCGGTGATGATTCCGAACGGCTCACCGGTGCCACCGCCCTGTCGACGGTGCCCTCGGTGCTGCACGAGATCCGGTTGATGCTCGACCAGTACTGGCCATCGATTCCCCAGGTGCTCATCGAACCCGGTGTGCGCACCGGGATCCCGCTGCTGGTCGACAATCCCAAGGAAGTCGGCGCCGACCGGATCGTCAACTGCCTGGCGGCCTACAGCAAGTACAACTCGCCGGCCATCGTCGTCGACTTCGGCTCGTCGATCTGTGTCGACGTGGTCTCGGCCAAGGGGGAGTTCCTCGGCG
>JAEZCL010000027.1 GCA_023433585.1 Pseudomonadota bacterium | reverse complement strand
GCCCCGGAATGACGGCTTTAGGGGGCTAATCGGTGTCTACGCCCTCCGATCAATCCTCAGCGGGCGGCGCCGGCATCAGGTCGCCGTAAGGGGCCGCCTCAGCCAGGGCGCGGAGGAAGGATTCGCGCCGGGACAGCCGTTCGCGCCACGCCCTCAGCCTCGGCCGCTCGCCGAACGGGACCAGGCGACGGGCGTAGGTCAGGATCGGCGCCGCGCCGCAGTCGGCCAGGGTGAAGGCCTCGCCCGCGCCCCACGCGCGGCCGTCGGACAGGCGGTCCTCCAGCCAGTCCCAGGCCTGTTCGATCCGGGCCCGGTCCTGCGCGGCGCCCAGGGGCTCGCGCGCGTCCTCGGGGCGGAGGATGTCCATCACGATTCGGCCCATCGGCTCGCCGACGTAGAAATCCAGCACCCGGTCCACCAGCCGCGCCTCCAGCGCCGCCTCCGGATCGGCCGGGATCAGGCGCCCGCCGCCCGCTCGCCGGTCCAGCCATTCGATGACGATGCTGGATTCGTAGAGGACGCGGCCCTTCCCGGCCTCGACCAGGGCAGGCATCTTGGCGAAGGGCGACAACCGCCGGAACTCGGCCATGCCGGCCTCGTCGGCGCCATCGACCACCCGCGCCTCGAACGGGATTTCGAGTTCATAAAGGGCGATGGCCGTCTTCTGACCATAGGCGGCGTAGGGATGATGCCAGAGCGTCAGGGTCATCGGGCCAGTTCCTTCGCCAGGGCGTCCAGCAGTTCGGCGCAGCCCTGTTCACGCATCTTGATCCCATCGGTGTCGCGGTCGCCGAAGAAGGCGCCCTGTTCGGTGTAGATCAGCCGTGTCCCGTCACCGTCCGCCACCAGTTCGGTGGTGGCGAGCGAGGCCGAGAACCGTTGCGGTCCCGCAGCCGTCTCACGGCCCATCACATAGGCGATGACGATGCGGCGGTTCGGCTCCAGATCCATGTACCGGGTTTCGTTGAAATAGGTGTCGTTCTCCTCACCGCCGAAACGGAAGCGGCCATGGGCCGCGCCGCCAACGCGGAAGTCATGGACCCATTCGTGGATGGTCCAGCCTTCACCCTCCACGAACCAGCGCCGGAACGCGACCGGGTCGGCGTAGGCCCGGTAAACGCGCTCGGGCGAGGCGTCATAGCGGCGCTCGAGGGTGAACATGCCGTGGGCGACGGCGATTTCGGGATGGGCGGTCATGGTCAGGTCTCCTCATCGGGTTTTGTCGCATCCAGAAATGCGCCCAGGCGGTCCAGCGCCGCCTCGGCCGACCGCCTGCGGTCGTTCAGCCACCGCTCGGCGGCGGAAAGGGCGGCGGGCTCGATCCGGCAGGTGCGCACCCGGCCGGTCTTTTCGGACGTAACCAGCCCGGCGCCCTCCAGCACCTTCAGATGCTGCACCACCGCCGACATGGACATGGGCAGGGGTCTGGCCAGGTCGCTGACCGTCGCCGGCCCGCGCGTCAGCCGCTCCACCATCGCCCGGCGGGTCGGGTCGGACAGCGCATGGAAGGCCTGATCGAGCTGTTCATACTGAAGCATTCACTTAAGTTTTCAGATCAAGGCCGCCGCGTCAAGCCGCATGGACGGCGCGCGTTCTGATGAGGCATTCAGGGAGCATGACCCGTCGCAACCTCGTCATCCTCACCGGCGCCGGAATCTCGGCCGAATCCGGCGTGCCCACCTTTCGGGCGGACGACGGCTTGTGGATGGGGCATCGGGTCGAGGACGTGGCGACGCCCGAGGCCTTCGCGCGCGATCCGGCGCTGGTGCAGGACTTCTACAACCGCCGCCGCCGCCAACTGGCCGACGTCGCCCCCAACGCCGCGCACCGAGCGCTGGCCGACCTGGCGGCGCGCTGGGAAGGCGATTTCCTGCTGGTGACCCAGAACGTGGACGACCTGCACGACCGCGCCCACGCCGAAACGCCGCCCGCGCCGGGTTTTGAGCTGATCCACATGCATGGCGAGTTGAAGAAGGCGCGCTGCACCGCATCGGGCGCCGTCTGCGACTGGAGCGATGATCTCGATCCCCGGCACGACAGCCCCTGGTCGCCGGACGGTTGGCTGCGCCCCCATATCGTCTGGTTCGGGGAGATTCCGCTGGAGATGGACCGTATCGAGCGGGCCCTGGCCCAGTGCGACCTGTTCCTGTCCATCGGCACCTCGGGCGCAGTCTGGCCCGCCGCCGGTTTCGTGCAGGCGGCGCGGACGGCGGGGGCGCGGACGGTGGAGTTGAACCTCGAACCCTCGCAGGTCTCGGCCCTGTTCCATGAAACCCGCCACGGCCCGGCCGGGCGCATCGTGCCCGACTTCACGGCCGAACTGACCCGGGCCTGACCGCGGCGCGGCCCGGACGCAACGGATCATGTTCCGTCAGGGCCCCGGCCCTATCGGCGGCGGGCGCGGCGGGCCAGTCTGAAGGCCGGGAGGCGTCATGGCGGACAATGCGATCATCGGCATGGGGCGGCGGCTGGGTCCGTCGCGGCTGGGGCTGATCCTGCTGCTCAATCTCATCCCCGTGACTGGGGTGCTGTGGCTGGGCTGGGACGCGGGCCAGATCCTGATGCTCTACTGGATCGAGAACGTCGCCATCGGGGCGGCCAGCCTGGCGCGCATCCTGACCGCGCGCGGCGTCGGCGAACCGGTGTCGGGCAATGGGCCGAGCGGTCCGGTCGCTCTCGGCTGCTTCTTCACCGTGCACTATGGGGTCTTCACCATCGTGCATGGCGTCCTCACCATGGTGCTGGCGGCGCGGCTGATGGGCGGGGCCGGCGAGCTGTGGGCGCGGACATTCGCCGATCCGGTCTTCCACTGGGCGGTGCTGGCCATGGTCGCGGTCCAGATCGTGATCCTGGCGCGCGACTGGTGGCGCTCGGGCCTGTGGCGGCGCTCAACGCCCTTCATGGAGATGTTCCGCCCCTATGGCCGCATCGTGGTGCTGCACGTCACAGTGCTGGCCGCCGCATGGTGGCTCAGCGAGACTTCAGCGCCGGTGTGGGCCGTGCTCATCCTGTGCCTGACCAAGGCTGTGGTGGAGTTGGTTCTGACGGCCCTGACGTCGCCCGCCGAGACCTGAACGCCCCGGTGACGCAGGCTCGAGACTCAGCGTCCGCGCGGCGCGTGGACGGTCAGGATCACCTCCACCCCCGGACGGTGATGAGGGCTGCGGGCGATCACCGCCTGGGTCCGTTCGCCCCGCCACACCGACAGCGGCAAGTCGCCGTCGCGCTCATCGATCACGGGCGTCAGCCCCAGGGCGCGCAGGTGAGGCTCGGCGGCCTCGGCGGATCGACCGACTCCGCCTTCCTCCACCCCGAGTGAACACAGCACATGATCATAGTCGCGGCTGATCCGCACGGTCCCGTGGTGACGGCGCGTGAAGATCAGGGCGCGCGGCTCGGGCTGGAGGTCAGCCGCGCCCATGCGATGATCCGGTTCGACGGCGACCAGCGAATAGCCCAGCCGCTCGGCCGCCCGCGCGGCGCTCCGCAGATCGCCGCCCTGCGCCAGCGGCGCACAAACCTGGCCCACCACATCATCGACGATCTGGCGGACATTCATGGACTGGGCCGACGCCCCGGCCGGAGCCGAGAGCGCCAGAAGCCCGACCGCCAGGAACAGACCCCGCGCCATAACCGCCTCCCTTAAGCAGAGGCAGCCTGTCACGACGCGCGCGGCGCCGCGCCCTGCGGAACCTGACGAGGCGTCAGCTCAGGACGACGATGGCCACGCGGCGGTTCTGCGACCGGCCTTCGGGCGTGTCGTTCGGGGCCACCGGCTCGGTCGGCCCATAGGAGATGGTCGACATGCGGTTCAGGGCCACGCCCTGGCGATTCAGGTAGCGGCGCACCGCCTCGGCCCGCGCCAGGCCCAACTCGTCGTTATAGGCTTCGCTGCCGGTGGAGTCGGTGTAGCCCTGGATCTCCAGATAGACGTTGGCGTTCTCGGCGCGCAGGCGCTGGGCCAGCTCCCCGAGGCGTTGCTCGGCCTCGGGCGATAGGCTGGAGACGTCGGTGGGGAACTTCACCGAATCATCGGACAGCACCACCTCATAGTGGAACTTGCCTTCGGCCAGAACGTGGGCGGCATTGGCGCGCGCCAGAGCCTGGCCGGCGGTGCCCTCCACCGACGTCACGCGGGTGTCCGTGGCGGTGACGCGGTCATCCACCACCTGGATGTTGTCGCGCACGAACCGGTGGCTGGCGCAGCCGCTGGCCATGAGGCCGACCGCCGCCACTGCGACGCCGATCTTCATTGTTCTGAGAGCTGATCTGTTCAAGTCGGATCTCCATCCCTCGGGGCTCAAATCCGCCCACGCGGCCGGAGGTTTCGCGCCACGAAAGGCGGAGTCATGACGGCGTTTTGACCAGATCATGTCAGCTTGACCATAATAATCACCCCCGCTCGGCAATAATGTTGCTATATAGGGAACCTCATCGACGCCCATGACGTTGGGTCCGCGACAGGCGATGCCCGGGGCGGCCCGCCTTCATCTATCACCGATCTTAAAATCATCCCGGCGCGCGGGCGCTTCGCCACGTTGCTGACGCGGCGGCGCATTTTTCTCGGGGCGTGACGAATATTTCCACAGAATCGCGGCAGGGCCGCCGCCGTATCCGCCGCCGCGCGCTGTGGACGGGGGTCGCCGTCACGGTCTGCGCCATCGAGGCGGGGCTGTTCCTGGCCCTCTCGCGCATGACGCCGCCGGTCCCGGCGCCGGACCCGGCGCCGCCCATGATCGTCGCCCTGATCGATCCGCCGCCTCCGCCGCCGGAGCCCATCCCCGCGCCCGAGCCGGATGTCGCTCTCGCGCCCGAGGATCCCGCCCCCGCGGACACGGCGCCGGTGATCGCCCCGCCGTCCGCCCCGCCGCCGCCGGTGCGGCCGCCGCGTCTGACGCCCCCGCCGGATGTGGAGACGGTCGCGCTCACGCC
>JAEZCL010000041.1 GCA_023433585.1 Pseudomonadota bacterium | reverse complement strand
CCCGCCCCGGCCCCCCCCCCCCCCCGCAAGCGGGGGAGGAGACAGGGTTCACCCGTGAGTGCGCCACCAGCCGGTGATGGACAGGCGCGGCGCCGAGGCGAAGGGGGTGACCATGGACACCGCATGGGCCTGGGGCACGGCGAACACGTTCAGCACGTTGAAGCCGGGGGTGAAGGTCTCCACCACCTCGCCCGCCTCATCCTTGAACAGCAGCAGCCCGCCCCATTCGGCGCGCCAGCGGGGGCAGAGGTTCAGCACATAGGCGTAGAGGCGCCCGGCCTTTTCATGCTGATCGTTATGGCCGTTCAGGAACTGGCCGGGGCCGTAGCGGGTGGCCATGGCGTCCACATGACGGATGCGCTCGTCCCCCGTCAGGCGCCGGGCGAAGTCCAGCCACGGCTCGCCGTTGAACAGGGCGTGGAGGTCCGACAGGGCGTCCGGCATGGCCTCGCCCGTCGCCACGCCGTGGCCGATGCGGAAACGGTCATAGACATACTGGAACCCGTCCCGGGCGCCTTCGTGCACCATGGCGATGAGGCGCGCCTGCTCGTCGGCGGGCTGGCCCTCGAAGACCGCCACGGGCACGTCCACATTGGCCGGGTTGTCCAGGCTGCGCCGCCAGGTGATCGCGTCGCCGCTCAAGGCCTCATGCAGCGCCCGCGCCGCCGCGTCCGTCAGCACGTCGGCCACCCGCGCCCGGCCTCGCGCCTTCAGGGCCTGCGCCGCAGCGGCCGTGGAGACATCGGCGTTGAGCGCGATCCCGGCCATTGTTCAGTCCTCGACCGTGACCACGATCTTGCCCAGGGCCTGGCGTTCGCCCAGCGCCCGGATGGCGTCGGCCGCCCGGTGCAGCGGGAAGGTGCGCGACACGCGCGGCCTGATCTTCCCCTCCGCATAGAGGCGCATCAGATCGGCCATGTTGGCGGCGTGCAGCTCCGGCTCGCGCGCCACATGGGCGCCCCAGAACACCCCCGTGATCGACACCGATTTCAGCAGGGTCAGGTTCAGCGGCAGGGACGGGATCCCCGCCGGGAAGCCCACCACCAGATAGCGCCCGTCCCAGTCCATGGCGCGCAGGGCCGGTTCGGCATAGTCGCCGCCGACCCCGTCGAACACCACGTCCGCCCCGTCACGGCCCGTGGCCAGCTTGAACTCGCCGGACAGTTCCTTTTGCGCCGCCTTGTCCATCGGACCGGTGGGATAGATCAGGCCGTTGTCGGCCCCCAGCTCCAGCGCGAACTCCACCTTGTCGTTGGTGGAGGCGGCGGCCACCACCCGCGCGCCCATGGCCTTGCCCAGCTCGACCGCCGCCGCGCCCACGCCCCCGGCGGCGCCGAGCACCAGAAGGGTCTCGCCTTCCTTGAGTCGGGCCCGGTGCTTCAGGGCGTAGTTGCGGGTGCCGTAGGTGATCACGAGGGCCGCGCCCTCTTCGAAGGACATCTCCTTGGGCATGGGAATGACGTGGCTCGCGGGCACGGCGATGCGCTCCACCAGCCCGCCCCAGCCGGGCACGGCGATGACGCGGTCGCCCTTCCTGACCGTCTTCACCCCCTCGCCCACCGCCTCGACCACGCCGGCCACCTCGGCGCCGGGGGCGAAGGGGCGTTCGGGGCGGAACTGGTATTTGTCCTCGATAATCAGGGTGTCGGGGAAGTTGATCCCCACCGCCTTCACCTCGATCACCACCTGGCCCTTGCCGGGAACGGGATCGTTGATCTCCTCGACCTTCAGGGTCTCGGGACCGCCGGGAGCATGGGACAGAACCGCGCGCAAATCGAACCTCGCTGACTGGATGCGGGCGGTGGCGTCCGCCCGTTCCGGACGCTAATGAGCGCCAAGGCCCGTGAAAAGGGCGAAGACTCAGGAAGACCGCACCATGTCCCGTCCCGCTCTGGTCCTGCACGGCGGCGCCGGCGCCCGGCGCTCACGCGATTACAGCCGCGAGATCGTGCACATGCGCGAGGTGGTCCAGGCCATGACCGAGCGCCTGAACGCGGGGACGCCGGCCCTGGACGTGGCGGTCCAGGCGGTGGTGATGCTGGAGGATTCCGGCCTCTATGTCGCCGGACGCGGCGCCTCGCCGAACCTGGCCGGGCGCTATGAGCTGGACGCCAGCGTCATGGACGGGGCGAACCAGAAGGCCGGGGCCGTGGCGGCGCTGGAGGGGTTCCGCAATCCGGCGGCCGTCGCCCGCGCGGTGATGGAGAAGACGCCCCACGTCATGCTGGCGGGCGAGGGCGCGGCCCTGTTCGCCGCCGAACAGAAGCTGGAGCCCATCGGCGACGAGGCGAAGTGGTTCACCCACGCCGGTCAGGGCGAGGACAACCATCCGCCCGGAACGCTCAGCCACGGCACCGTGGGCTGCGTGGTGCTGGACACGGGCGGGCGGCTGGCGGCGGCCACCTCCACCGCCGGGGTGTTCGGCAAGATGCCGGGGCGCGTCGGCGACACCCCCATCCCCGCCGCCGGAACCTGGGCGGATGCTCAGGCGGCGGTGTCCTGCACCGGCCAGGGCGAATATTTCATCCGCACGGCGGCGGCGGCCCAGACCGCCTGGCGCGTCGCCGCCAACCAGCCCCTGGACCAGGCCGCCCGCGCCGTCATCGACCAGATCGGCGCCCTGGGCGGCGACGGCGGCCTGATCGCCCTGGACCGTCACGGAAACCGCGCCGACCCCTTCAACAGCCAGGGCATGAAGCGCGCCTGGCTGGACGTCTCGGGCGAGATCGGGGTGGAGGTGTTCGGGCGATAGGAGCCTGACCGCGTCTGAAGCGTTCCCTTCCCGTGCAATCCGCAGAGGAATTCCGCTCATGTCGTTCAGGATCATTTCCATCGCCGCCCTCGGGCTTCTGATGACCGCCTGCGGACAATCGGCGAACGAGGCCGAACCGCCCGCCGACGCGGCCGCCCAGACCCTGCCGCCGATCACCAGCGAGCCGGCCACAGAGCCTGTGACCGTCACCTACGCC
>JAEZCL010000012.1 GCA_023433585.1 Pseudomonadota bacterium | reverse complement strand
CACTTTGGACAGTGGGCCGGGCGGCGGCTCAGATCGTAGAACTTCGCCTGGCAGTTGGGGCAGACTTGCTTGCTGCCCAGTTCGGGATTGGCCAAGGTTCGAACCTTACGGTTATCGGAGGGATTTCGGGCGGCTCCCTTGCCACCACATTCCCCCGCTGTCAAAAGGCGAATCCGCGCCAGGCGCATATGATCCCAATTCGACCCACGAGATCGCGGGTGACCTCTTCCGAAATCCTGACCGCGCGCCGCTCCGGCGCGCTGACCGGCGTCATCCGTGCGCCGGGCGATAAATCCATGTCCCACAGGGCCCTGATGCTGGGCGCCCTGGCCCATGGCGAGACCACCATAGAGGGCCTGCTGGAAGGCGAGGACATCCTGGCCACCGCGCGGGCGGTGCGGGCGTTCGGCGCCGAGGTCGAGCGCACCGGCGCGGGCGCCTGGCGGGTGACGGGACGCGGCGCCTGGCGTTCGCCCGGCGGCGTCATCGACTGCGGCAACGCGGGCACGGGCGTGCGCCTGCTGATAGGGGCGGCGGCCGGGTCCGACCTGTCCGTCACCTTCGACGGGGACGTTTCGCTGAGAAAGCGGCCCATGAAGCGGATCACCGGCCCCCTGTCGGACATGGGCGCGCGGTTCGACTGGGGCGGGACCGAGGATCGGCTGCCCCTGACCCTGCACGGCGGCGGGCTGAAGGGGATGGTCTGGCGCCAGAGCGTCGCCTCGGCCCAGGTCAAGTCGGCCATCCTGCTGGCGGGACTGAACGCGGCCGGCGAGACGATGGTGATCGAGCCGGAGCCCAGCCGCGACCACACCGAACGGATGCTGAGGGCCTTCGGCGCGGTGGTGGAGGTGACGGACGAGCTCGAGGGACGCACGGCGCGCCTGAAGGGCGGTCAGCGCCTGAGCGGAACCCATGTGGCCGTGCCGGGGGATCCGTCGTCCGCCGCCTTCCCGCTGGCGGCGGGGCTGATCGTCCCGGAGTCCGAGGTGACGGTGAAGGGCGTGATGCTCAATCCCCTGCGCACCGGCCTATTCGACACATGGATCGAGATGGGCGCGGACCTGACCGTCACGAACCGCCGCATGGCAGGGGGCGAGGAGGTCGGCGACGTCACCGCGCGACATTCCGCCCTGAAAGGGATTGTGGTCCCGCCCGAACGGGCCGCCTCCATGATCGACGAATATCCGATCCTGGCCGCCACCGCCGCCTATGCGGAAGGGTCGACGGTGATGCGGGGCATAGGCGAGATGCGGGTCAAGGAAAGCGACCGCATCGCCCTGATGGCCGCCGGGCTGTCGGCCTGCGGGGTGAAGGTTGAGGAGGAGCCGGAGGGCTTCATCGTCACCGGCGGGCCACGCGTGGCGGGCGGTGCGACGGTGCACACGGCCCATGACCACCGCATCGCCATGAGCCACCTGGTGCTGGGCCTGAACAGCGATGCGCCGGTGGCCGTGGATGCCCCCGGCATGATCGCCACCAGCTTTCCGGGGTTTGGGGAGATGATGCGCGGGCTGGGGGCGGAGATTGGATCAGATTGACACGATGTCCTCTACAGGCGACAATCATATCAGGCTGGAGTTCACGGATCGCTTTGATCGCTGGCTCCGGAACCTGCGCGACAGGAAGGCCCAGGCCCGCATCACTGTACGGCTGCCTGGAGAGAGGGCTGTGGGGTGACGTGAAGCCGGTCGGCGAGGGCGTCAGCGAACTGCGCATCGCCCATGGCCCCGGCTACAGGCTCTACCTGTTCAAACGGGACGCCGCCTGGGTCGTCATGCTGGCGGGAGGAGACAAATCCAGCTAGCGCCGCGATATCGAAGAGGCCAAGAGTCTGGCCAGGGAGTTCCGACGTGCCGATTAAGACCATTCCCTTCGATCCCGCCCGTTACCTCGACACGCCCGAGGCGGTGGAGGAATTCCTCATCGCCTCCTTCGAGGACGCCGCCGAGGAGGGAGACCCGTCCATCATCACCCAGGCTCTGGGCGTGGTCGCCAGGGCAAAGGGCATGACGCGCATGGCCGAGGACACGGCGTTGTCCCGCACCGCGCTTTATCGTGCGCTGAGCGAGAAGGGCCGCCCGGAATTGTCGACCGTGTTTCGGGTCATGCAGGCTCTGGGCCTGCGTCTGGCGCCCATGCGAATGAAGCCCGCCGCCTGATGGTCCTCCTCATCGCCGTCGACGGCCCGGCCGCTTCGGGCAAGGGCTCCATCGCCTCGCGCCTGGCGGCCCATTACGGCCTGCCGCATCTGGACACGGGGCTGCTGTACCGGGCCACTGGGCTGAAGGTGCTGGCGGGGGGCGGGGATCTGGACGATCCGGCGGGCGCCGCGCGGGCGGCTCAGGGCGTGACGCCGGACGACCTTCATGACGAAACCGCCCTGACCAGCCGGGGGGCGGGGGAGGCGGCCAGCCGGGTCGCGGCCCACCCCGGCGTGCGGGCGGCCCTGCTGAAGCTGCAGCAGGACTTTGCGGGCCAGGCCGGCGGGGCAGTGCTGGACGGGCGCGACATCGGCACGGTGATCACGCCTGGCGCGCCGGTGAAGCTGTTCGTCACGGCGAAACCCGAGACGCGGGCGCGCCGCCGCTGGCTGCAGCTGACCGGCCGGGGCGAGCAGATCACATTCGACGACATGCTGGCCGACATCGTGCGGCGGGACGAGCGCGACGCCGGGCGCGGCGCCGCGCCCATGGTGATGGCCGATGATGCGGTCTTGCTGGATACGACAGACATGGATATAGAGGCCGCCTTCGATGCGGCCCGCCGTATCGTCGAGGCGGCGCGCGTCCGGCATGGCCTTTAGGGCCTGAAGGGCAAATCCAACGCTCCGGTCCCTCGATGAGCCGCGGGCGTTCAGGCCGGTGATCCACACCGCCCGCATCCCGACCACCTGACACTCCTGTCCAAATCCCGCGCGGACTCTCATGGTCCGTGCGCCAACCCCGTTAGAAACACCAACGCATGACCGACACCCTCACCCCCACCCGCGACGATTTCGCCGCCCTTCTGGACGAACAGCTTTCCGGCCGTGACCTCGGCGAAGGCCAGGTCGTCCACGGCCGCGTCGTCGGCATCGAAAAGGACATCGTCATCGTCGATGTCGGCCTGAAGACCGAAGGCCGCATCGCCATGCGCGAGTTCGGGCAAGGCGACGGCGCCGCCCTGCCCAAGGTGGGCGACAACGTCGAGGTCTATCTGGAGCGCGTCGAGAATGCGCTGGGCGAGGCGGTCATCAGCCGCGACAAGGCCCGCCGCGAGGAAGCCTGGACCCGTCTGGAAGCCGTGTTCGCCGATGAACAGCCGGTCATGGGCGCCATCGTCGGCCGCGTGAAGGGCGGCTTCACCGTCGACCTGGGCGGCGCCTCGGCGTTCCTGCCCGGCTCGCAGGTGGACATCCGTCCGGTGCGCGACGTGGGCCCGCTGATGGGCAAGGAGCAGCCCTTCGCCATCCTGAAGATGGACCGTCCGCGCGGCAACATCGTCGTCTCGCGCCGCGCCATCCTGGAGGAGGCCCGCGCCGCGCAGCGCACCGAGCTGGTCGGCCAGCTGGCCGAGGGCGAAGTCCGCGACGGCGTGGTCAAGAACAACACCGACTACGCCGCCTTCGTGGACCTGGGCGGCATCGACGGCCTGCTGCACGTCACCGACATGAGCTGGAAGCGCGTGTCGCACCCGTCGCAGGTTCTGGCCGTGGGCGACACGGTCAAGGTCCAGATCATCAAGATCAACCCGGACACTCAGCGCATCTCGCTGGGCATGAAGCAACTGCAGGCCGACCCCTGGGAAGGCGTGGAGGCCAAGTATCCGGCCGGCGCCAAGATGACCGGCCGCATCACCAACATCACCGACTACGGCGCCTTCGTGGAGCTGGAGGCCGGGGTCGAGGGCCTGGTGCACGTGTCCGAAATGTCCTGGACCAAGAAGAACGTCCATCCGGGCAAGATCGTCTCCACCTCGCAGGAAGTGGACGTGGTGGTGCTGGACGTGGACTCCTCCAAGCGCCGCATCTCGCTGGGCCTGAAGCAGGCTCAGAACAACCCGTGGGAAGCCTTCGTGGAGGCGCACCCCATCGGCTCGACGGTCGAGGGCGAGGTCAAGAACGCCACCGAGTTCGGCCTGTTCGTGGGCCTGGACAACGACATCGACGGCATGGTGCACCTGTCGGACCTGGACTGGAACGTCTCGGGCGAGGAAGCCATCCAGCGCTATCACAAGGGCGAGACCATCAAGGCCAAGGTGCTGGACGTGGACGTCGAGAAGGAGCGCGTCTCGCTGGGCGTCAAGCAGCTGGGCGGCGACCCGATGGAAGGCGACGTCTATCGCAAGGGCCAGCAGATCACCGTCACCGTGACGGCGATCGAGACGGGCGGCATCGAGGTCAAGTTCGGCGAGGACGACGCGCCGGTCTCGGCCTTCATCCGCAAGTCGGACCTGTCGCGCGACCGCGCCGAGCAGCGCCCCGAGCGCTTCGCCGTGGGTGACCGCGCCGACGCCATGATAACCGCCGTGGACAAGGCCACCCGCCGCGTCTCGGTCTCGATCAAGGCGCTGGAGATGAAGGACGAGAAGGAAGCCATCGAGCAGTTCGGATCCTCGGATTCCGGCGCCTCGCTGGGCGACATCCTGGGTGCGGCCCTGCGCGAGAAGGCGGGCGGCAAGGAATAGGCCCTCATCACCATCGACGATGGATCAGGCG
>JAEZCL010000303.1 GCA_023433585.1 Pseudomonadota bacterium | reverse complement strand
ACCACATAATCTTCCACAGTGGGATGTCGTTTTGTGAAAGCCATTTCTTTCGTTACACTTAAAGCGCCAAGAGTTACACCCTGATACAGTTTTACATGCCGGCCGATCCGGGCGGTTTCGCCGATCACGATCCCCGTGCCGTGATCAATAAAAAAATATTCATCTATCACCGCGGCTGGATGAATATCGATGCCGGTTTTAGAGTGTGCCTGCTCGGTTAGGATCCGCGCAATAATCGGGACGCCCAGATTGTGCAATTCATGAGCGATCCGGTAAAAACAAAGGGCGTAAAAACCGGGATAGGCCCTGATCACCTCAAATTCGGAACGGGCGGCCGGATCGCCGCCAATAAGGGCTTCAATATCGGTATTGAGCAAATAATAGATTTCAGGAACGGCATCGAAAAAGTTTCCCGCAAGATCGCAGTGATCCATTTCGGAGCAGTCGCTGGTGGCGCGCAACATGGTTTCCAGCTCGTTTTGAAGAGTTGCCATTGCAGTCTGAACCGCTGCTTCGGTTCGGAATGTGCTGACGGCAAGTTGCGGGTAAAGAATGCAGATAAGCTTTTCAGCCCAGCCGCTGATGATGGTATTGGAAGGAACATGCTGTGTATGCAGGTGCTGTTCCAGGATTTTTTTGTAAAAATGTTCTTTCAAATTTCGGCGTTAATGATTAAGAAAGAGGAGGCGGAGATCTCAGGATTCCGTTTTTCTGCTGACCAGCTTTTCTTCAATGATCTGACGGAACACCTTTTTTGGAAGGGCTCCCGGCTGCATCATGGGATCGGCTTCTACTGGCAAGAATAAAAAAGTTGGGATGCTTTGAATCCCAAACACACCGGCCAGTTCCTGCTCGGCTTCGGTATCTACTTTATAGATCACCAGTTGATCTTTAAATTCCTCCGACAGTTCTTCCAGAACCGGAGCTACCATCTTACAGGGACCGCACCAGTCAGCATAAAAATCGATGATGGCCGGTAATGGGCCTTTATAGTTCCATTCCTTTTCCTGATCGTAATTAAAGATCTTATCTTTAAAATCCTGCGTTGTCATTTGTATGGTTGCCATCGCTTTGTTTTTTGTAAAGGTAGATCATGCGCCCTACGAATTACGGACATTTAAAGAAAAGGAAATCATAAATGCCCGCCCGGGCAGGAGCAGGGTAAATTTTAATGGAATCCGGATCTTTGTCAAACCGCTTCATACACTGTAATTCTCATGTTGCTGGCTCCGGAAATATTTTTTCACTGGAAAGAAAAACGGCAGATCCTGGATCTGCGTCCGGCAGACCTGTTTGTCAAAGGCAGCTTTGAGGGCGCGGTTTCAATGCCTGCAGATGGCTATCGCCTGGTTTCCGAATTGAATAGCGCGATCGAAGCCATGGCTTTCCGGCTGCCAGTACATGTGATAGATCTGGATGGAAAATGGGGTGCCGGACTGGAAGCGCAATTTGGATATTTTGCGATGGAAGGAGGCTACAAAAATTTTAAAACCTGGCGGGAAGATGTTTTTCGGGCTGATCCGCCACTGGCGGTCCTGGGTTGCAAAACCGGGTCGGGTAAAACCGAGCTGCTGAAGGAAATGGAAAGCCTGGGCGCCCAGGTTATCGACCTCGAAGAAATGGCCGGGCACAGGGGTTCGGCGTTTGGCGCCATTGAAAAACCGCAGCCATTGCATGAGCATTTTCAACAAAGCCTGCTAATAAAATGGCTCAGCTTCGATAAAGACAAACCGGTATGGATAGAAGAGAAAGGAGCATTCATGGGAAAAGTCGGTTTGCCATCTACGTTATATGAACGGATCCGGGCTGCTCTTGTATTTGAACCGGATACCGGATTTGAGGAAAGGCTTCAGCATATAGTTGCAGAATATGGATCTGTTGGTGAAAACGAATTCAGGGCCTGTATCCGAAAGCTGGAAGGCCGGATCGGGATGCGCATGGCGCATAAAATGCTGCATTTATTTTCGATTGGAAATCTGAATAAATGTTTTGAATTGTTGCTTCATTATTATGATGCCGCTTATGAGAATAACAGGGAAACCTCACGTCAACGCGGAACCGTTTTTAGCATCCATAAAGATCAGTTGAAAGACCGGCGGGTGGTTGAAAGTCTGGAAAAGCTGGTAATGGATAGCCATAAAAAGAAAGACCCCGCAGCATTTACCGCAGGGACTAACTTTAATGTAAACCAGCACCCGATTCTGAGCACTCTTAGATTAAAAGTCTAGGCCTTTTCGACAGTTGACATTTGCATATCTGCGTGAGCAGAGATACTATTTTTAATGCTTTTTTTCTTTAAGTAATCTACAAAATTTGCCTGTTTTTTCCAATCAAAACGGCAGGTTTTTTTAAAACTTTTTTTAATTACAGGAAAGGGGGTTCGGGCCTCGGGTTAGTTACGTTTTTGTTTCGTAATGTGGCCCTGGCGCAGAGATGCGGCGCAGGCCAGGTGCGTTGGGATATCTGTGCCCTGGTTATTGTGATATGTGATACAAAATATCGGTTCCGATTCATTAGCAGATTTTTTATAACACGGCACAGATACGCTCTACACAGAACCCTGGCTGCATATCTGCGCCAGTTGCGCTTTTGCTTTTGGAAAGTTTCAACCAGCAGCATTTTTTTGTCCCGCAGGCTCTGGCGCAGATATGCGGCGCAGGCCAGGCGCGTTGGGGTATCTGTCCTGGTTATTGAGATATGTGATTTAAAATATCGGTTCCGATACATTAGCAGGTTTTTTTATAACACGGCACAGATACGCTCTACACAGAACCCTGGCTGCATATCTGCGCCAGTGAGGCTTTGTTTATAGAAAAGTTTCAATC
>JAEZCL010000296.1 GCA_023433585.1 Pseudomonadota bacterium | reverse complement strand
CCGCCAGCCAGGCCTCCATGCGGCGCGCCGCCCGTTCGCGCGCGGGCGCCGGACCCAGGTCGCCCAGAAGCCGCACGCGCGGGCTGAACGGATCATCCCCGGCGATCCGGGCCGCGATCTGGCCGCGCCACAGCACCGCCCCGTCAGGGGTGACCGAAAAGGCCCCGTCCTCATCGGCCGCCAGCTGCCCCAACCGCCGGGCGATCTCCGGCCCCACCGCATGGCGGGCGGCGGCGCGCAGGGCGCGGTCCTCCAGGCCGGTGGCGCCCTTCTCCGGCTCGAAGGCCACGCCCGTCAGGCGGCCCACAGCCTGGCCCTCCACGAACACCCGGCCGTCCGTTTCGATCCCGGCGGCCATGTCCTCGCGCACGTTCAGCGCCCGCATCAGGGCGGTGGTGCGCCGGTCCACGAAGCGCGCCGTCAGCCGTTCGTGCAGCACGTCCGACAGCCGCTCCTCCAGCACTTTGGCGCGTTCGCGCCAGTGGGCGGCGTTCACCAGCCAGTCGGGCCGGTTGGCGATGTAGCTGAGGGTGCGCACGGCCGACAGGCGCGCCGAAAGCTGGTCGATCTGGCCGTCCAGCCGGTCCGCCTGGTCGAAGCGCGCGGCGAACCCGTCCTCGGTCAGGCGGCCGCCCGCCCCCGTCAGCGCCCGGAACACCGTCAGCACCAGCCGGGAATGCTCGTCCAGGGTCGTCTTCTGGAAGTCCGGCAGCTGGCACGCCTCCCACAGGCGCATCACCGCGCCGCGCGAACGGCCGATGCGCGCCACGTCCTCGTCCCTGATCAGGCGGCGCAGCACCGTTTCGTCCAGCGCCTCGGCCGACAGGTTCAGGCCCTCGCGACCCGGCGTCACGGTCAGTGACCTGAGCAGGTCCGGCAGGGTGTCGAAATCCAGCCGGGCGTTGCGCCACTCCGCCCCCAGGACCGGCTCGAAGCGGTGCTCGACCACCTGCTCCACGAGCTCCGCGTCGATCTCGTCGCACTCGCCCGTGACGCCGAACGTCCCGTCGCGCAGATGTCGTCCCGCCCGGCCGGCGATCTGGCCGATCTCGTGGGGGTGGAGGAAGCGGGTCCGCCGACCGTCGAACTTGCGCAAACCCGCAAAGGCCACATGATCCACGTCCATGTTCAGGCCCATGCCGATGGCGTCGGTGGCCACCAGGAAGTCCACCTCGCCGGACTGGAACAGCTCGACCTGGGCGTTGCGGGTGCGGGGGCTGAGCGCGCCCATGACCACCGCCGCCCCGCCCCTCTGGCGGCGGATCAACTCGGCGATGGCGTAAACCTGGTCGGCGCTGAAGGCGACCACGGCCGAGCGGCGCGGCAGGCGGGTCAGCTTCTTCGATCCGGCGTAGGTCAGGGTCGACAGCCGTTCGCGCCCGACGATCTCCGCGTCCGGGACCAGGCGGCGCACCAGCGGCGCCATGGTCCCCGCGCCCAGGAACATGGTCTCCAGCCGCCCGCGCGCATGCAGCAGCCGCTGGGTGAAGACGTGGCCGCGTTCCGGATCGGCGCACAACTGGATCTCGTCCACGGCCAGGAACTCGACGGCCTTGTCCAGCGGCATGGCCTCCACCGTGCAGATCCACCAGTGCGGGCGCGGGGGGATGATTTTCTCCTCGCCGGTGACCAGGGCCACCGAGCGGGCGCCCATGCGCTGGACGATGCGGTCATAGATCTCGCGCGCCAGCAGCCGCAGCGGCAGGCCGATCATGCCGGACGCATGACCCAGCATCCGCTCGACCGCCAAGTGGGTCTTGCCGGTGTTGGTGGGGCCCAGCACCGCGGTGACGCGGGAGGGGGCCAGGCCGGTGGGGCGGTCGCTCATGACCCGTGCAAGGTGGCGACGGACGCCGCGCGGCTCAAGCCCGTTCGGATTCGCCGGAGCGCCGCCGGTTAACGGCCAAGCCTGTTGCGGCGGAACAGGCGCGAAACGAATCAGGACCGAATCACTGACTTCGTCTGATTCAGGATTTGTTCCCTACAACATATTGTATCTTAATGTGGTTTAACCACTACCCGACGCTGGTGGAGCGCGGCGTTACGCCCCGGTGCGGCGCGCCGCGAAAGGCCTATATTCCCGTCATGGCCCAAGCACCTGAATCGCCGCCCGCCGCGCCGCAATGGCCGACGCTTTCGTCGTTCCGCACCGGCCTGAGGTGCCGATGCCCGCGCTGCGGCGAGGGCGCGCTGTTCCAGGGTTTTCTCAGTCTGCGCCCGTCCTGTTCGCACTGCGGGCTGGATTACAGCTTCGCCGACCCGGCGGACGGTCCGGCCTTCTTCGTCATGTCCGGCGTCGGCATCGCCGTGACGACGCTGTTCCTGTGGATGGAGGTGGCGCTGCGTCCGCCCATGTGGGTGCACTTCGTCTTCACCCTGCCGCTGTTCGTCGTGGGCTGCCTGGCGACGCTGAGGCCGGTCAAGGGATGGCTGGTCAGCCAGCAGTATGTGAACAAGGCGGTGGAGGCGTGCTTCACCCCGCGCAGCGGCTCAACGCCTGAACAGGCCGAATAGCCGCCTGCGGCGCGACGCGGCGCCTCGATGACGCTCAAGCTCCGCCTCCAGCCAGGGGAAATAGGCGCGCACCTTCGCGGCGGCCTCGGGATGGTCGGCGATGAAGGCCAGATCGGCAGCGGGCGGCTCCTGCGGTTCGGCCCCGACCTTGTTCGCCGCCGAATTCGAGTTTTTGAGGCTGTCCACCGGCTTGCGGAAGGTGTCGGGCGACAGCGCCAGCGGCGCCAGCAGGGTCGGCGTCAGCCATTCCAGGCGGTCCGGCGAACGCACCATCGCATCGAGATTGAACAGGCTGACCCGGTCCGGGGCGGCGTCGATCATGGCCTCATAGGTCTGCACCGAACGCAGCCAGGCGGGAAGGAATTCCCGCACATCCCTGAACTTGTTCCACGGCATCGCCCGGTAGGACCGCCAGACGTGGAACGGGTTGCGCAGGCAATAGACATAGCGGGCGCGCCGTTCCGGATCCGCGAACAGCGCCTCGTAACGCTGGAAATAGCGTTCATGGCGGGGGCTCTTGTAGCCGAACCAGCGGGCGTCCGGCCGATCCTGGGGCCGCCCGGCCGAACCCTCGCGGAACGTCACCCGCGCCAGGCGGTAGACGCGGTGCGGATCATCAGCCGGGCTCTGGGCGTGAGCCGCCTCCAGCCAGCCGAGCATCTTCGAACCCGCCGGACCGCCGATCTCGCCCTGCAGCTCCACCTCGGACGAGTTGGACAGGATGTTGGCGCACATGCGCGTGCCCGAACGGCCCATGCCGCAGACGATCAACGGGCCGGCCCTGTCGGGGGTCATCATCACGCTTTAACACTCCACTCGCTTTTCAGTCGTCGTCGTTGCCGCTAGGAACACGCCCGAGGCCCCGTAGCTCAGCTGCATAGAGCAAGGCTTTCCTAAAGCCGAGGTCCCAGGTTGGAGTCCTGGCGGGGTCGCCATTTTCAGCCCTGGTCTTCGGGGCGAAACAGGGAGACCGCCCATGCGCCCCTTCGCCGCCGCTTTCCTGGCCCTGACCCTACCCTGCGCGGCCCTGGCCCAGACGCCGCCGCCCGGCGAAATTCCCGCGCTTCACGAGATCGCCGCGGCCCCCTCGGCCGCAAGGATAGAGGCGGACATCGCCACGCTGGTCGGGTTCGGCACCCGCCACACCCTGTCCGAAACGGAGTCCGACACGCGCGGCATCGGCGCGGCGCGGCGCTGGATCCATGCGGAATTCGAGCGCATCTCGGCGGCCTGCGGCGGCTGTCTTGAGATCATGTACGTCTCAGACACCGTCACCGGCCCGCGCATTCCCGAACCGGCCGAGGTGGTCAGCGTCATCGCCATCCAGCGCGGGACCGCCGATCCGAACCGCCATGTCATCATGAGCGGCGACATCGACAGCCGCGTCACCGATCCGCTCAACGCCGTCGACGATTCACCCGGCGCCAACGACAACGCCTCGGGCGTGGCCGGGACGCTGGAGGCCGCGCGCATCCTGACCGGGCATCGCTTTCCCGCCACCATCGTCTATGCGGCGCTGGCGGGCGAGGAACAGGGCCTGTTCGGCGGCGCCATCCTGGCGGCCCACGCCCAGCGCGAGGGCTGGCGCATCCAGGCGGTGCTGAACAACGACATGATCGGCAATTCGGCGGGCATCAACGGCGTGGTCGACAACACCACCGCCCGCGTTTTCGCCGAGGGCACGCGCATGACCGAGACGGCGGAGGAGGCGCGCCAGCGCCGCTTCACCGGCGGCGAGGTGGACAGCCCCTCGCGCAACCTGGCCCGCTACATCGAGACGGTGGGCGAACAGTATGTGCCGAACCTGGACGTCATGATGATCTATCGCCTGGACCGCTTCGGGCGCGGCGGCCACCACAGGCCGTTCAACGATCTTGGCTATCCCGGCGTGCGGATCATGGAGACCAATGAGCACTACGACCGTCAGCATCAGGATCTGCGTAACGAAGACGGCCGCCACTACGGCGACACCATCGAGTTCGTCGACTTCGACTATGCCGCCAAGCTGACGGGCCTGAATGCGGTGGCCCTGGCGGGCATGGCCTGGGCCCCGCCGCCGCCCGCCGACGTCCAGATCGAGGGCGCGGTCAGCCCCGACACCACCCTGCGCTGGAGCCGCCCGTCCGCCGACCAGGCGCCGAACCTGGCCGGCTACCGCATCTACTGGCGCCTGACGACCGAGCCTCAGTGGACCCACAGCCGCTGGGTCGGCGACGTGACCGAGTTCACGCTTCAGAACGTGGTCATCGACAACTATTTCTTCGGCGTGGCGGCGGTGGCCGACAACGGGGCCGAAAGCCCGGTGGTGTTCCCCGGCGCTGCCGGGAGCTTCGGCGGCTACTGAGGCTTACGCCGCAAGGCCCGAACCCCTATCTTGGCCTCATGATCGACGATCTCTACAGCGCCCGCATTCTGACGCTGGCGGCCAACATGCCGCGCGCCGGGCGGCTGGCCTCGCCGCAGGGGACGGGCCATCGCGTCGCCAAGCTGTGCGGCTCGACGGCGACCGTGGACGTGGTGCTGGACGCGGCGGGGCGGATCACCGATTTCGCCCAGACGGTGAAGGCCTGCGCCCTGGGCCAGGCGGCGGCGGCGGTTCTGGGCGAACAGGCGATCGGGGCGACCGGCGACGAGATCGAACAGGCGCGCGACGCCCTGCTGGCCATGCTGAAGACCGGCGGCGAGGGCCCTGTCGGCCGTTTCGGCGATCTGCAGGTTTTGAAGCAGGTGGCGGACTACCCGGCCCGTCACGCCTCGACCCTGGTGGCGGTCGAGGCGGCGCTGGAGGCCGTCCGCGCGGCCGAGCGGACGCCGGCCCCGGGCGCCGTGGGCGCGGCCTGATGGCGGGAAGCCTTTACGAACGCGGGGTCCGCCTGGCCCACCGGGGCTACAAGGTCACCCTGTCGCCCCTGATCGGGAACCAGTGCCGGTTCCTGCCGACGTGCTCGGACTATGCGGCCGAGGCCCTGATCGCCCATGGACCGCTGAAGGGCGGCTGGCTGGCGACGCGCCGGCTGTGCCGCTGCCGTCCCTTCGGCGGGTCGGGCTATGATCCGGTTCCCCCGGCGCCCGAAGGCGCGGAGTAGGCGCGATGTGCGCGCTTCCGAATTCTGTATGCTATGTGCCTGAAGCGAGAGCGGGAGCGAGCACGTGATGCCCATGGGCGGCGGGTTGACGACGAGGGGGCCCCGGAACCTCCTGCGCCAGATCCGCGAGGCCATGGCCGGCGGCGGCCCGGCCCAGGAGCGCCTGGACAAGGTGGTCAAGATCATCGCCTCGTCGATGGTGGCCGAGGTGTGCTCCATCTATCTGCGCCGCTCCACCGGCGAGCTGGAGCTGTTCGCCACCGAGGGTCTGAACCCCGAGGCCGTGCACAACACCCGCCTGCGCCCCGGCGAAGGCCTGGTGGGCGAGGTGGCGCGGCTGAACGAGCCCATCAGCCTGTCGGACGCGGCCAGCCACCCCAGCTTCTCCTACCGTCCGGAGACGGGTGAGGATCCCTATCACGCCTTCCTCGGCGCCCCCTTGCTGCGCGGCGGGCGCGCCATCGGGGTGCTGGTGGTCCAGAACCAGGCGGCGCGGCGATACGACGAAGACGAGATCGAGGACATCCAGACCATCGCCATGGTCCTGGCCGAGACCGTGGCCTCCGGCGAGCTGCTGGGCCAGGGCGAACTGCGCGACGTGGAGGTGGCGCCCCATCGCCCCGAACGCATCCGGGGGCAGCGTTTCGCCGAGGGGCTGGCGTTCGGCCATGCAGTGCTGCACGAGCCGCCGCTGGCGCCCGAACGGCTCCTGTCCGACGATCCCGTGGCCGAGGAGGGGCGCCTCAAGCTGGCCCTGACGGGGCTGAGGGCCAACATCGACGCCATGCTGGAGGGCGGCCAGGGTCTGGCGGGGCCGTCCTACGAGGTGCTGGAGACCTACCGCATGTTCGCTGACGACCGGGGCTGGAACCGGTCGCTGGAGGAGGCGGTGCGCGGCGGCCTGACCGCAGAGGCGGCGGTGGACCGGGTCCGCAACGAGCACCGCGCCCGCTTCGCCAAGGCGCGCGATCCCTATATCCGCGAGCGCCTGCACGACCTGGAGGACCTGGCCAACCGCCTCCTGCGGGTGCTGGCGGGCGATCAGCCGGGCCAGCGCGAGCTGCCGGAGGACGCCATTCTGGTGGCGCGCAATCTGGGTCCGGCGGACCTGCTGGAATATCCCCGCGATCGGCTGAAGGGCCTGCTGCTGGAGGAAGGCTCGGCCGCCAGCCATGCGGGCATCGTCGCCCGCGCCCTGCAGATTCCCTGCGTCGGCCGGCTTCAGGGGCTGCGCGACCGCCTGACCGAGGGCGACCTGGTGATCGCCGACGGCGAGAGCGGCGAGGCGTTCCTGCGCCCCCGGCCCGAAATGCTGGACGCGGTCCAGGCCCGAATGCAGGTGCGGGCCCAGCGCCGGGCCGAGTTCGCCGCCCTGCGCGACACCCCGGCGATCACCCAGGACGGGGTGCGCGTGACCCTGCTGGCCAACGCGGGCCTGGCGGTGGACCTGGAGACCCTGGACGACACCGGCGCGGAAGGCATCGGCCTGTTCCGCACCGAGTTCCAGTTCATGGTGTCCGAGGAACTGCCCCGGCTTCAGGCCCAGACCGATCTCTATCGCCGGGTGCTGGACGCGGGGGCCGGGCGTCCGGTCACCTTCCGCACCCTGGACGTGGGCGGCGACAAGGTGCTGCCGTATCTGGAAAGCGAGCGCGAGGAGAACCCGGCGCTGGGCCGTCGCGCCATCCGCCTGGGGCTGGACCGGCCGGGGATGCTGCGGCTGCAGCTGCGCGCGCTGCTGCGCGCGGCGGCGGGGCGCGAGCTGCGCGTCATGTTCCCGATGATCGCCACGGTGGACGAGTTCCGCGCCGCGCGCGACCTGGTCGAACGGGAATGCGAATGGGCCGAACGGCGCGGCAAGACCCTGCCCGCCTCCCTGCGCGTGGGCGCCATGATCGAAGCGCCCAGCCTGTTGTGGCACCTGGACGCCCTGTTGCCCCTGACCGACTTCGTGTCGATCGGCACCAATGACCTGTTTCAGTACATGTACGCGGCGGACCGCACCAATCCGCTCGTCTCGGATCGGTACGACCCCCTGTCGCCGCCATCGCTGCGGGCGCTGCAGGACATCCAGCGTCAGTGTGAGGAAACCGACACGCCGGTGTCGGTGTGCGGCGAGCTGGCAGGTCGGCCGCTGGAGGCCATGGCGCTGCTGGCCCTTGGATATACGAGGCTTTCCGCGCCTGCGGGCGGGGTCGGCCCGGTCAAGCGCATGATCCTGTCTCTGGACCTCGCCGCAGCCCGACGCGGGGTGACGGCGCTTTTGGGCGGCTCGGCCGGCTCGGTGCGGGACGAAATGGAGTCCCTGGCCCGGAAATTGAACGTCGACCTTTGAGACACACGCCGATTCCCCGCTTTGGCGAATCGGTTAACCAGACATTGATCCGGGTCTGTCAATGGGTTATCCACAGGATGAGTTCGAGGGGTCTCCGGGGGGAGATCGGGGTCGGGCGCCACGCCAGGCGTGGCGTTTCGATCTTTCGGGCAGCAGTACGAGTATGGGGGCGCGCGAAATGCCGCTGGATGCAGGGCCGGGCCCTGACATGCGACTGGCCGGATCGGACTGGACCGATCCGCATCACATCCTGAGCGCATCGGCGAGCCTGGGCGAAGCCCTGCGCGCGGCCCGCGAACATGCGGGGCAGTCCCTCGAGGATCTCTCGGCCGCCACGCGCGTGCACGTGCGCTATCTGCGCGCCCTGGAGCAGAACGACTTCACCGCCCTGCCGTCGCAGGTGTTCGCCCTGGGCTATGTGCGCGCCGCCGCCTCGGCCCTGGGGCTGGACGAACAGCTGGCCGCCGAGCGGTTCCGCCGCGAAAGCCCCCATGCGCCCGTGGGCCTGCAGCCGCCCACGGGAGTCGACGTGGCCGACGTGCGGCGTCGTTCACCCCGGATGATCGTCGCCGCGGCCGCCGCCCTGATCTTCGCCGTGGTGGGCTGGAACGTGTTCCAGCGCGTCAGCCTGATGCAGACGCCGGCGCCCCCGACCATCGCCGAAATGCCCGAAACCTGGTCGCTGGGCTCGGCGCCCGGCGTGGTGAGGCTGGGCGCGCCGCGCGCCGCGCCGCCGGACCAGACCGTGCCGGCCCTCTACATTACTCCGGGCCTGGAGGCCGAGCTGAGCGGCCTGGATCCCGAAGCGGACGGCGAGGCCGCCGCGCCGCGCCCCGATGCGCCGGTCCAGCGCGCCTTCAATCCGCGCGGCGCCACCTACGGCGCCTCGCCCACGGCCTCCAATGTGGTGATCCAGGCCCAGCGCGCCGCCAGCATCGTGGTGCGCATGGGCGACGGCCGGGTGCTGTTCGCGCGCCAGTTGGCGGCCGGAGAGGCCTGGCGCGCGCCGCGCGACGTGGCGGCCACCATCGACGTGTCCGAGCCCTCGGCCTTCACGATCTATCTGAACGGCGAATATGAGGGCGCCCTGAACGCCGCCCTGACGCCCCTGGCCGGCCTGAACGCCCGCGCCCAGGCCGCCGCCCGCCAGACCGCCGCCCTGACCGCCCAGCGCGCCGCGACGATGAGACCCGCCGGCTGACATCTTTCGGCCGTGGAATAGAGCCGCCCGATCGCCTATCTAGGGCGCGTCATGTCCAACGCCGCCGACCAACTGGGCCACATCCGCCCCTGGCGCCACATCGAGCGCCGCAAGAGCCGCCAGATTCACGTGGGCCCGGTGGCCGTGGGCGGCGACGCGCCGATCACCGTCCAGTCCATGACCAATACGCCGACGTCGGACGCGGCGGCGACCATCGACCAGATCCGCCGGCTGGAGGAGGCCGGGGCCGACATCGTGCGGGTGTCCTGCCCGGACGAAGCCTCCACCGCCGCCTTGCGGACCATCGTGCGCGAATCCCGCGTGCCGCTGGTGGCCGACATCCATTTCCACTATCGGCGCGGGATCGAGGCGGCCCAGGCGGGCGCCGCCTGCCTGCGCATCAATCCCGGCAACATCGGCTCGCGCGACCGGGTGCGCGAGGTGATCCAGGCGGCGCGGGACCATAGCTGCTCCATGCGCATCGGCGTCAACGCCGGGTCGCTGGAGCGCGACCTGCTTGAGAAATACGGCGAGCCCTGCCCCGACGCGATGGTCGAGTCGGCGCTGAATCACGCCCGCATCCTGCAGGACGAGGATTTCCACGAGTTCAAGATCTCGGTGAAGGCGTCCGACCCCTTCCTGACGGTCGCCGCCTATCAGCAACTGGCCGACGCCATAGATTGTCCGCTGCACCTGGGCGTGACCGAGGCGGGGCCGCTGCGCACCGGCGCCATCAAGTCCTCCATCGGCATGGGGGCGATGTTGTGGGCCGGGATCGGCGACACCATCCGCGTCAGCCTGGCCGCCGACCCGGTGGAGGAGATCAAGGTCGGCTTCGACATCCTCAAGTCCCTGGGCCTGCGCCACCGGGGGGTGAACATCATCGCCTGTCCGTCCTGCGCCCGTCAGGGCTTCAACGTCATCGAGACGGTGGGGATCCTGGAGGAGCGGCTGGCCCACATCACCACGCCCATGTCCCTGTCGATCATCGGCTGCGTCGTCAACGGCCCGGGCGAGGCGCTCTACACCGACGTCGGCTTCACCGGCGGCGGCAAGGGGGCGGGCATGGTCTACATGGCCGGCAAGGCCGACCACAAGCAGGACAACGCCGGCATGATCGAGCACATCGTCGAACTGGTGGAGCGCAAGGCCGCCGCCCTTGAGGCGGAACGGTCCGCCATCCTGCCACCTGCGGCCGAGTAGCCCCGCTTCCGCCTCAATCGCGGGAACACGCTTGCAGCCTCGCAAGGGCGTGGCATCTGTGGACCATGAAGCTTAGCCGCCTGATTCTGGCCGGCGTCGGCGCGGCGACCCTGCTCGCGGGGTGCGCCGGCGAACGCGTGCCGAAACTGACCGCCGAACAGCTGTGCCACATCGGCGCCTACCGCCTGAGCGACGGGAGGGTGATCGACGTCGCCCCGGCCAACGAGGGCGACCTGCGCTGGCGGCTGCAGGACGGGCGCACGGGCCGGCTGGTCGCCGCCGAGGGCTGGGCCAGCCGGGTGGGCTGGACCGACCGCGCGGACGCCCACACGGTGCGCTTCGGCGGTTGCGAGCATGGGCGGCTGACCTTCGCCACCGGCGACGGCGAGACCTTCGAGGGCGCCAAGCTGGACCTGGTCGAGCGCGAGACCATGTTCACGAGCGGCGACCTCGAGCTGTACGGCCGCCTGGTG
>JAEZCL010000023.1 GCA_023433585.1 Pseudomonadota bacterium | reverse complement strand
GCCCGCTCGCCCCCCCCCCCCCGTGGGCGGCGCGCGCCGCCGCGGGGGCGGGCTCCAGCAGCGACTCGATGCCCGGCGTGATCGAAGGATTGCTGGCGATGCGGCCCCAGAACAGGTCCGGGTCGGTGACGGCGGAATAGAGCACGAAGGCGCCGCCGCGCGACTGGCCGAACAGGACGCGGCGCTCGGGATCGGAGCGATAGCCCGCCTCGATCCGGGGGATCAGTTCGGATTTGAGGAAACGCTGGAACGCTTCGGCGCCGGGTTGCTCCACGCCTTCGCCCGGCGACTGGAAGTCGATGTTGCGCCGATTGACGGCCGGGTCGAACCCGCCATAGGCGATCCCCACCACCAGGGCTTCAGGCAACCGCTCGTCGTAGTGCAGGAACAGATGATTGGCGGCCAGGATCGGAAACAGCGAGTCCCCGTCGGTCAGATAGACGGTGGGATAAGGCGTCTGGGCCGCCGGGTCGTAGCCCTCGGGATAACGGACATAGATGTGATAGGCCCGCCCGGTCGCCTGGGACTCGATGCGGAAATAGTCGCCGCTGAGCGCGGGCAGATGATCCAGGGGCGTGACGGCCTGCTCATCCGCCATGCGCGCGGCTGCGGCGGGCGGCGCGGCCAGGACCAGGGCGGCCAGAAAGGCGATCGCCCCGCGCATGGGCGTCAGTCGTCCCGGTGGACGCGCTCGCGGCGTTCGTGGTGCTCCTGAGCCTCGACGCTCAGGGTCGCGGTGGGGCGGGCCTCCAGACGACCCAGGCCGATGGGCTCGCCGGTTTCCTCGCAATAGCCGTAGGAGCCGTCCTCGATCCGGCGCAGGGCTTCATCGATCTTGGCGATCAGCTTGCGCTGCCGGTCGCGGGTGCGAAGCTCCAGCGCCCGGTCGGATTCGGACGAGGCCCGGTCCACCAGGTCGGGGTGGTTCTCGGTCTCGGCCTTGAGGTTCACCACCGTGCCCCTGGACTCGCGAAGGATGTCGTTCTTCCAGTCCAGCAGCTTCTGCTTGAAGTAAGCCAGCTGCCGTTCGTTCATGAACGGCTCATCGTCCGATGGCCGATAGGTCGGCTGTTCGGCGGTCATGGTCGCGCTTGCGGTCATCACAAACTCACGCTCGCTCCGAGCGCCCCCCTGCGAAGCGATGCGACGTATATGGCCCGCGTCGAGTCGTCGCAACGTCCTTCTCGCATCCGTGATGGGTTTTTCGACGGATTGGGGAATCCGCCGGGCCTTGTGGGGCCGCCTGCAATCCTGGGGGGAATCGTTCAGGCCGCGCGGGCCATGGCCGCCTTGGCCAGCTCCACCGCCGCACGCACGTCGATCTGGTCCAGCACCGCGTTCAGGCCGGGATCGGCGCTGTCGGGCCGCGCCTCGCGCGCCGCGCGCGCCAGGTTGGCCAGCACGTCTCCGCCATTCTGGCCCGCCAGCATGGCCAGTTTCAGTTCGTCCAGCCGGTCCAGGAGGCCGCCGCCGCGCCGGATCGCCCGGCGGCGGCGTTCAGTGGCATCCTCGACCCCCTGCAGGGCCATGAGCGCCGACACCCCCGCCACGCCGCCGGTCGAGGCTGTCGCCGCCGCCGCGCCGGCGGCCGCCGCACCGCCCGAAGGCAAGCTGAATCCGCCGCCTGCGGCTTTCGCCGGACGGCTGGACGAGGTGGAGGTCGTGCCCGAGGAACCGGTGACCTTCATGGACGGGCGCTCCTGAACGACGCGAGAAGGATACGCGCGGACCATCGGGGCGTTCGGGTCACCGTTTGGTTAACGGCCCGGCAGCTTTTGCCCGCCGGATGGAAAGTCCGGCGGGCGGGCCATTGTTTTTTCTGGATTTTCCCCTGGCACGCATCTGGCAACGCGCCGGGTGAACCCTGTCGGAATTCGCCCCATGTCCCTGATCCTCCGCCTTACAGTCGCCGTCCTCGCCGTCCTGACGCTGGGCTGGGCCGCGCCCGCCCTGGCCCAGTCCCGCATCAAGGACATCGCCTCGGTCGAGGGCGTGCGCACCAACCAGTTGGTCGGCTACGGCCTGGTGGTGGGCCTGAACGGCACCGGCGACTCCCTGCGCAACTCGCCCATGACCCGCCAGTCGCTGGAGGGAATGATGGAGCGCCTGGGCGTCAATATCCGCGACACCAACGCCAACACCAAGAACATCGCAGCGGTCATGGTCACCGCCGACCTGCCGTCCTTCGCCACGGCGGGATCGCGCATCGACGTCAACGTCTCGGCCATGGGCGACGCCAAGAGTCTGCTGGGCGGCACCCTTCTGGTCACCAGCCTGCAGGGCGCGGACGGACAGGTCTATGCGGTGGCGCAGGGCACGGTCCAGACCGGCTCGGTCTCAGCCTCCGGCGCCTCGGGTTCGTCGGTGACGCGCGGCGTACCCACGTCCGGGCGCATCGCGGGCGGCGCGTCAGTGGAGCTGGAGACCGGCTTCTCGCTGGCCTCCATGAACGAGCTTCGGCTGAACCTGCGCAACCCGGACTTCACCACCGCCCAGCGCGTGGCGGCGGCGATCAACCAGGCCTATCCGGGCACGGCCTTCGCCGACAACGGGGCGGTGGTCACCCTGCGCCCGCCCGCTCAGCTGGGCGCCGCCGCCTTCATCAGCCGCATCGAGAACCTGCCCGTGGCGGTGGACGCCCCGGCCCGGGTCATCATCGACGAGGTCAACGGGGTGATCGTCATGGGCGACGCAGTGCGCGTCTCCACCGTCGCCATCGCCCAGGGCAATCTGACCGTTTCGATCCAGGAGCGCCCCTTCGCCAGCCAGCCGGCGCCCTTCAGCGACGGGGAGACCGTGGTCCTGCCCGACTCGGAGGTGACCATCGAGGAGGAGCGCGGCCGCCAGATGCGCATCGTCGGCGGGGACACTTCGCTGTCCACCCTGGTCCAGGGCCTGAACGCCCTGGGGGTCAGCCCGCGCGACATGATCTCCATCCTCCAGGCCATCCGCGCGGCGGGCGCCCTGCAGGCCGAAATCGAGGTGATGTGATGACGCCGCTCGCTCCTTCCGCCGACATGCTGCGCGGCGCGCCCTCGCCCCCCTCGGCGCTGCGCGCCGGCTCCCCCCAGGAGGGGGAGATCGCCCGCATCCGCCAGACCGCCCAGGACTTCGAAGCGACGTTCCTGGCCCAGATGCTGCGTCCCATGTTCGAGGGGCTCAGCACCGAGGCGCCCTTCGGCGGCGGCCACGCCGAAGAGACCTGGCGCGGCTTCATGATCGACGAGATGGGCAAGCAGATCAGCCGCGCGGGCGGCATCGGCCTGGCCGATCAGGTCATGGCCGAGATGATCCGCATGCAGGCCGGCCGCACCGCGCCCGAAACCCTGGAAGGAGCCTCTGCATGACCCCCGCCGAACGCGCCCGCCAGCTGACCGCCCTGACCGAACGGCTGACCGAACGGCTGGCCGAGGAGACCCGGTGCTTCGAGGCGCGCCGCCCCCAGGACGCGGCGCCGGGACTGTCGGAGACCCAGTCGCTGGCCAATCTCTATCGCCGCGAGACCGCGCGGGTGAAGATGGATCCTGGCCTGCTGGACGACCTGCCCGCCGCCGAGCGCGACGCCCTGGTCGGCGCCACCCAGGCGTTCGAGGCGGTGCTGGCCCGTCATCAAAGGGCCCTGGAGGCCGCCAAGGCCATCACCGAGGGCCTGGTCCAGGCCATCGCCCAGGAAGTGGCCTCGGCCCGCGCACAGGGGACCGGCTACGGCGCGGGCGGACAGGCGGCGGCGGCGGACGCCCGCGCGGTCACCCTGAACCGGACGGCCTGACCCGGCGGACGCGCCGCCGGGGCCGGAAACCGTCCGAGATCAGCGCGCAGCCCAGGGCGGCCGCGGCGCCCACCACGGCGATCTGCATGAAATCCCCCGTTCCCGGCGTCGAGGTGGGATAGGTGTCGGCCAGGGCCAGATGCGCCGCGCTGGTTCCCGCGCCCGCGACGACGGCGAACGCCAGCCAGGCCGCCCGCCCCTTCAGCCAGGGCGACGCTGCAGCGCAGAGCGCCCCGGTGACGGCGGCCGGCAGCAGCCCTCCGAGATGGCCCAGCAGCGCGGTGGTCAACGCCAGGCCCGGTCCGCCGAGATCCGCCCCCTCGGACGCCGCCAGGAACAGGCCGAACACGAAGCCGCCCACCAGCGGACCCACGATCATGAACACCAGGAGCACCCCTGCGGCGTTAACCATGTTGTCCCGGTTTTTCATGAGGCGCGAGAAGACATCGACATCAGGCACGCGGCAACGCCACGATTCGGCTTATCCCCACCTGATCGATGAAAACCGGATCGTGGCTGACGATCACCAGGGCCCCGTCATAGGCGCCCAGCGCCGCCTCCACCGCCGCCAGGGACTCCAGGTCCAGGTGGTTGTCAGGCTCATCCAGGATCAACAGAGGCGGCGGCCGCACGCCGGTCATCACACAGGCCAGGGCCGCGCGCAGCCGCTCGCCCCCGGACAGGTCGCCGACCCGACGATGCGCCTGGGCGTTGCGGAACAGGAACCGCGCCAGGGCCGCATGGGCGTCGTTGGCCGACCCCTCAGGGTTCAGCCGCCGCCACGCCTCGATCAGGGTCTCGTCCGGCTTGAGGACGGCAGCGTCCTGATCCAGCAGGGCGGCGGGCACGGGACGCCGCACCACGCCGGATGTCGGCTCGATCAGGTCGGCCATCAGTTTCAGCAGCGTCGTCTTGCCCGAGCCGTTGGGGCCGGTGATCGCCACGCGCTCGGGTCCGGTGATGCGCAGCGAAATCGGGCCGAGGCCCCTTTCCCCGCCATCGTCGCGCGGCGAGCCGAAGTCCGCGCGCACATCCTCCAGCTCCAGCACCGTCTTGCCCGCCGCCAGGCCGGTGGCGGGCATGGGGATGGACAGGTCGCGGGTCCGCTCGACCCGTTCGCGCGCGGCCTCCAGGGCCGCTTCGGCCTCGGCCTGGCGCCGGGCGGCGATCGCCCGGCCCTGGGCGGCGGAGGTCTCGGCCCGTTCGGCCATGGCGCCCAGCACGATCCGGGG
>JAEZCL010000126.1 GCA_023433585.1 Pseudomonadota bacterium | reverse complement strand
CCGCGGTGGGGTAAATGGTGCTCTTTTTGTGGGGCGCCGACGCCTTCGAGGTCGAGACCAAGACGGGCAAGGGCGTGCCGCACAGCGTCCTGAACGCCCGTCACCACGAGCAGGAAGCCTACATCGTGGCCGACGCGGGCCTGCCCGGCGCGGTCACCATCGCCACCAACATGGCCGGCCGCGGCACCGACATCCAGCTGGGCGGCAACCTGGAGATGCGCCTGGACCGCTGGCGTCAGGACCAGCGCGCCCAGGGCGCCGAGATCACGCCCGAAGCCGAGGCCGAGGAGAGCACGCGGATCAAGGCCGAGATCGAGGAACGCAAGACCGCCGCCCTGGATGCGGGCGGCCTGTTCGTGCTGGGCACCGAGCGCCATGAAAGCCGCCGCATCGACAACCAGCTGCGCGGCCGGACCGGCCGCCAGGGCGACCCCGGCACGTCCAAGTTCTACCTGTCCTGCGACGACGACCTCTTGCGCATCTTCGCCGGCGACCGCCTGTCGTCGATCATGGAGACCTTCAAGGTCAAGGAAGGCGAGGCCATCAGCCACGCCTGGCTGAACAAGGCGGTCGAGAAGGCTCAGCAGCGGGTCGAGCTGCGCAACTACGACATCCGCAAGAACCTGCTGAAATACGACGACGTCGTGAACGACCAGCGCAAGGCCGTGTTCGAGCAGCGGCAGGAGTTCCTGGATTCCGAGGACCTGTCCGAACTGGTGGGCGAGTTCCGCCAGGACACCATCTCGGACCTGGTCGAACAGCACATGCCGCCCAAGGCCTATGCCGAACAGTGGGACATCGAGGGTCTGGACGAGCAGATCCGCCGGACCCTGGGCCTGGAGCTTTCGGTGCGCGACTGGGCCGCCGAGGAAGGCGTGTCCAACGAAGAGATCGAGGAACGCCTGCAGGCCGCCGCCGCGGCGCGGGCGGTCGAGCGGGAGGCTCTGGTGGGCCCGGCCCAGATGCGCGGCCTGGAGCGCCAGTTCCTGTTGCAGATGATCGACATGCAGTGGCGCGAGCATCTGGTGCACCTGGACCACCTGCGCGGCGTCATCGGCCTGCGCGGCTATGGCCAGCGCGACCCGCTGAACGAATACAAGACCGAAGCCTTCACGCTGTTCGAGACGCTGCTGACCAACCTGCGCCACAACGTCACCCGCTGGGTCATGACGGTGGAGTTCCGGTTCGAGCCGCCGCCGCCGCCCGCCGGGTTCGAGGAGATTCACCTGAATCCGCTGACCGGCGAGAACGAGATGTCGAATCCGGCCGCCCAGCTTCCGGAAGGCGCCCTTTCGGGCGACGACCGCGCCCGCCTGCCGGTGGACGCCCTGCCGCCGGGCTGGGAGCGCACCAGCCGCAACGCCCTGTGCCCCTGCGGCTCGGGCCGCAAGTTCAAGCACTGCCACGGGGCGCTGGTTTAAGGTCTCCGCCCTTCTCCCTCCCCCTGCGGGGGGAGGGCGCTGAGCCGCAGGCGAAGCGGGTGGGGGCGGCAAGGCGAAACAGCGCGCTCAAGCAGCGAGCGTCCGCGACGCGAGCGATAGCGTAAAAGCGATGCGCTCAAGCAGCGAGCGTCCGCGACGCGAGCGGTAGCGTAAAAGCGATGCGCTCAAGCAGCGAGGCGCCGCGCGCCGAGCGGTAGCGCACCAAGAACTCTCGCCGAGCCCTCCCCACCCGGCCGTCGCTATCGCGCCGACCGCCCTCCCCCGCAGGGGGAGGGAGAAGAGAACGTCGCGCTCAGCTCACCCGAACCGCCGACGCCGCTCCGCGCTTTGCAGGGTGTCGCGCACGAAGTCGGACGGGCCGTCCGCTTCCGCCAGGACGGCTTCCTTGATGGCGCGCGGCTCGCCGAACAGGTGCCCCTGGCCCATGGAGATGTCCAGCTCCAGCACGTCCACCACCTGACGCTCGGTCTCGACCTTCTCGGCGATGACCTCCATGCCGTAGCGACGCACCAGGGCGGCGAAATCGGCGGCCTGGATGTCGCGCAGGGACGGCAGGGCTGCGCCCGCGTCCTGATCCAGCAGCTGTTCGATCAAAAGGTCTGCAGCGACCTTGACGAACCTGACGTCGGAACGCTGCAGGTCGGCGAAATCCAGGTCCAGCGTCTGGACCTTGTCGATGGAGAACCGGAAGCCCAGGTCCGCCAGCTTGGCCATGTTGCGAGCCTCCGCCGCCCCGCGCGCGTCGAACACCGCCTGGCCCAGCTCGAAGATCAGCGCATCCTTCAGGTCGCGGTTCTCGCTGAGGAACTCCAGGAATTTGGGAAAGAACATCTCGTCGCCCAGCGACGACAGGGAGATGTTGCAGAACACTCCGACCTTGCGGTCCTGCGTCGCCAGCCGCCGCACGATCTGGGCGCAGCGGAACAGCAGCAGGTTATCGATGGCCGGAACCAGCCCCTCGCCCTCGGCCACCGACAGATATTCCGCCGGCATCAGCACCCGCCCGGACGGATCGCGCAGGCGGGTGAAGCTTTCATAGAAGGTGGTGCGGCGCTGGGGCAGGGTCACCACCGGCTGCAGATACAGGTCCACCCGATTGTCGGTCAGAGCGTCCTGGACGGTGCGCAAGAGGGCGTTCGACTGTTGATGGATGCGGGCTTCCAGGCTGCCGGCCGGATAGGCGGGCGTGGCGGCCAGTTTCGCCTCCAGGCTTTCGCTGATCTGGGTGACCAGGCTTTCCAGCATCCGGACCTCGGTGGTCAGCTCCTCGGTGCGCGACAGGGCGCCGGTTTCGATGGCCTGGGCCAGTTCCGACAGGGCGTTCTGGGTGTTCTCCATGGCGTCGGCCAGCAGCAGGTGCGCCTGGCGGATCGCCTCGACCTCCCTGCGGATGGCGCGGCGGCCCAGCGCGCCGACGGTGAGGGCGTGGATCGCCAGGCCGACGCCCAGCGCCCCGAACAGGGCCGCCCCCGCGTTCCCCAGCCCGAAGCCCGCGCGCCAGATCAGGGCCGCGACCGTCAGGGCCAGCAGCAGATAGGACGTGAACAGCAGTCCGGACGTGATCTTGCGCATGGGAACGGTTCGCCGCCTTCCCGGATGGAATCGCCCGAGTATCGGGGTATCAGGGGGCCGCGGCTAGTGCCGTGAAGGGGATCAACAGGGTTAAGAGATGGAATTGTTCAATCTGGCGGGGAAAACCGCGATCATCACCGGCTCGTCCAAGGGCATCGGCCTGGCGATCGCCCAGCGGCTGGCCGAACACGGCGCCCGTGTGGTGATCTCGTCGCGCAAGGCCGGGCCGTGCGAAGAGGCCGCCCAGGCGATCAATGCGAAGCACGGCGAGGGCCGCGCCATCGCCATTCCCGCCAACATCGCCTCCAAGGATGACCTGCAAAGGCTGGTGGACGAGACGAACGCCGCTTTCGGCCGCATCGACATCCTGGTCTGCAACGCCGCCACCAATCCCTACGCCGGGCCGATGGCCGGGATTTCGGACGAGCAGTTCGAGAAGATTCTCCAGAACAACGTCATCTCCAACCACTGGCTGATTCAGATGGTCGCGCCCCAGATGCTGGAGCGGAAGGACGGGTCGATCATCCTGCTGTCCTCCATCGGCGGCCTGCGGGGCAACGCCCTGATCGGCGCCTACAACGTCTCCAAGGCGGCGGACATGCAGATGGCCCGCAACCTGGCGGTGGAGTGGGGGCCTTCGAACGTGCGGGTGAACTGCATCGCGCCGGGCCTGGTCCAGACCGACTTCGCCAGATATCTGTGGGAGAATCCGGATCTCCTGAAGACCGTCACCGAGCCGGCCCCCTTGAAGCGCATCGGCCAGCCGGACGAGATCGCCGGGGCGGCGGTCTTTCTGGCGTCCCCCGCCTCGGCCTACATGACCGGCCAGACCCTGGTGGTGGACGGCGGGGTGACCATTGCCTGGTAGGAAGCCCTACGTCCGGGCGGCGGTTCGCGGGCGAGAGGAGAACCCGCCCCTGAAGCGCCGCCTCGTCTGGCGGATCCAGGCCGTCGCCTTTTCAGCCTACTGCGGCCTGATGCGCGCCCTGCCGGTGGAGACGGCGTCGAACTTCGGCGCCTGGCTGCTCGGGCGACTCGGCCCCCTGACCGGGACGGAGAAGACCGTCCAGCGCAATCTGCGCCTCGCCTTTCCGGACATGAGCGAGGCCGATCGCCGCGCCCTGTCCCGCGCCCAGTGGGAGAGCACCGGCCGCACCTTCGCCGAGTTTCCGATCATGGACCGCATCACCCCCGCCACGGGCCGGGTGGAGGTGGTCGGCGCCGAGCGCCTGACGGCGCTGCGGGACACGGGGCGCCCGGCGATCCTGGTGTCCGGCCATTTCTCGAACTGGGAGGCCATGGCCGCGGCCATCGTCTCCACCGGCCTGAAGACCCAGATCACCTACCGCGCCGGCAACAACCCCCATGTGGACCGCATGATCGTGCGAGGCCGCGCCCGCTACGGCGTAGAGTTGATGGCCGCCAAGGGGGGCGACGGCGCGCGTGAGTTGCTGGACGGCCTGAAGCGCGGGGAGTCCGCCGCCCTGATGAACGATCAGAAGTTCCGCGAGGGACCGGCGGTCACCTTCTTCGGCCACCCCGTGAACACCGCCACCGGCCCCAGCCGCCTGGCCCAGCGTTTCGACACGCCCATCGTGCCGGTGACGGTGGAACGTCTCGGACCGGCGCGGCTGAAGGTGACCTTCCATCCCGAGATGCGGGTGCGTCCGGCTTCATCGCCCCCGGATCGCGCTGCGGCGGCGGAGGAAGCGACCCAGGCGATCACCCGCTTCATCGAGGATCAGGTGCGCGCCCGGCCCGAGGAATGGTTCTGGACCCACAAGCGCTGGCCGGACGCGGTCTATGCGACGCTGGAGGCGGACCGGGAATCCGTCGACCGGCGCCACGGGCCGGCATAGCTCGCGGCGGTCTTGCGGCGTCGACAGGGGCCGAAATAATCTTCGGACTTCACGAACGGGCGGGGATGGAAAATCACCGCGTGGATGCGGTCCAGCATGGCCTTGGCCGTGACCGGCTTGACCACGAACTCGGTGACGCCCGCGTCGCGGGCCTCCTGGACCCGCGTCCGCTCGGAATGTCCCGTCATCATGATGATGGGCAGATAGGGGTTGGCGCTGTCGGGGCTGTTGCGGACCATGCGGGTGAAGGCCACCCCGTCCAGCGGGAACATGTTGAAATCCACGATCGCCAGATCGACCGGCAGGGTGCGCAGAGCCTGCAGGGCCTGGGAGCCGTCGTCGACCTCGTGGATCCGGCGCACGCCCGCCGACTTCAGGATGGTGGAGGCGATGGCCCGCATATGCTGGTTATCGTCCACCAGCAGGACCTGAAGGGCCTCCAGAGCCGCCATGGCGCGTGATCCTCCCATCGGCCATGCGCCGATTCGGCGCGTGTCAGGCAGAGCCCTAGCCTGAAAATCCCTGAAAACAAAGGATTTGCCATGTAACCGGTATCATTGGTGTTTCGGGCGGGGATCAGGTCAGCGGCGGGGCGGAAACCCCCACCATCAGGCTGGGATCCAGATTGCGGTCGCGCCATTTCATGCGCCAGCACAGGTGCGGCCCGGTGGCCCTGCCCGAGGCCCCGACGCGGCCGATGGCCTGGCCCTGGGTCACCCGCTCGCCCGGCCGCACGTCCAGGCGCGACTGGTGCAGATAGGCCGTAATCAATCCCTGGCCGTGGTCGATCAGGGTCAGGCCGCCCTCGAAATGCAGGTCCGGCTCGGCCAGGGAGACCAGGCCGTCGGCGGGGGCGCGGATGACGCTGCCGGCCGGGGCGGCCAGATCGACGCCGTAATGGGGCCGCGCGGGCGTGCCGTTCAGGATGCGCTGGGCGCCCCAGCGGCTGGAGACGCGCCAGGTCTCCAGCGGCGTGATGAACCCGCCGTTGAAGTCGTCGCCGTCCACGCGGCTGGCGAAGCCTTCGGCCTTCACGGCCGCCTCGCGCTGAATGCGGGCCAGAACTTCAGGCGCGGTGGGCGTGACCGTCTGGGGCGGCAGGCCGTCGATGCGGCTGATGGGGAAGTCGCCCGGCGCGATGGCCAGGTCGCGGCCCTGGCGCCGGATGCCCGACAGCGCCTCGATGCGCGTCGAGCCCGGGGCGTCGCGGTCGAAGCCGATGATGAACAGTCCCGCCGCCGAGGCGGTGGTCAGGGCCTCGCCGTCCACGAAGATGATGGCGCGCGGCCAGGTGCGCCCCATGGCGAAGCCGCCCTGGACGAAGCGGCCGGTCAGGTTCAGGCCCTGGTCCGCCTGGAGGGGGTTCGCCCACGCCGGGCGAGCGATCGAAAGCGCCCCGACGCCCAGCAGCAGCGCGCGCCGATCCGTCATCATGCGGCCTCGCCCGCGCGGGACAGCAGTTCGGCCGGGCCGATGTAGGCTTCCTGGCGCGCGATGCTCCAGTAGCGCAGGGCGTCCAGCGGGATCGGGCGGCCAGTGACCGCGCACGACACGTGGCGGCCCGGCTTCAGCACCACATAGTCCCCGTCGCCGTAATGCAGTGTGGCCGGCCCCTCGGCGTTGCGGTCATGAGCGTTCATGTCATGGCTCATACTTGAGCATCGCGGTTCTGTCAGGCGCGGCCGTCCTCAAAATCCCGATACCAGTCGACGAATCGCGCCAGGCCATCCTCCAGCATGACCCTGGGCCGATAGCCGGTCAGGGCGTTCAGGCGGCGGATGTCGGCGTGCGTGGCGGTGACGTCGCCGGGCTGCATCGGCTTCATGACCTTCACCGCCTCGCGGCCCAGCAGGCTCTCAAGCGTCCCGATCATGTCCATGAGACCGACGGGGCGGTCGTCGCCGATGTTGAGGATGCGGTTTTCGCCTGCGTCCGGCGGTCGGTCCAGGGCGCCGATGATCCCGTCGACGATGTCATCAATGTAGGTGAAGTCCCGCGCCATGCGGCCCTCGCCGAAGACCTGGATCGGTTCGCCCTTGAGGATCGCGCGGGTGAAGCCGTAGTAGGCCATGTCCGGCCGCCCCCACGGCCCATAGACGGTGAAGAAGCGAAGGCCCGTCTGGGGCAGGCCGTAGAGGTGCGAATAGGCCCGGCTCATCAGTTCGGCCGAGCGCTTGGTGGCGGCGTAGAGGGACACGGGCTCGACCGCCGCATCGTCCTCGGAAAAGCCGCCGCCGGTCAGGGGCCGGTCGCCGTAGACCGAGCTGGAGGAGGCATAGACCAAGTGTCTCAGTCCCTTCGCATGGCGCGCCGCCTCCAGCACCGACAGGTGTCCCGCCAGGTTCGAGCGTTCGTAGGCGAAGGGGTTCTGAAGGCTGTATCGCACCCCCGCCTGGGCCGCGAGGTGGACGATGCGGTCCGCGCCCGTTTCATCGACCAGCGCGCGGAACGCCCCGGCGTCGGCGATGTCCATGCGGACCATTCGGAAGCCCTCGCGGCCTTCCAGCCGCGCGGCGCGGGCGGCCTTCAGCGCCGGGTCGTAATAGGCGTTGAAGCTGTCCACGCCGATCACGGCCTCGCCGCGATCCAGCAGGCGCTCGGCCAGGTGCAGGCCGATGAAGCCGGCCGCTCCGGTGACGATGATCGTCAAACTCCGCTCCTGACCCTTTGTCGCCACATGACGGTCTATGATGCGCGCATCCCCCGAGGCTTCCTAGACTCATGCGGCTGGGTTAGGCAGGGGGCGCCTGCAATTCAGAGGAAAGTTGTTTCCCATGCGCGTTCTCGTTCTCGGCGGCGACGGCTTCTGCGGCTGGCCCACGGCCGTGCATCTCTCGGCGCGGGGCTGGGACGTGTCGATCATCGACAACCTGTCGCGGCGCAACATCGACAATGAGCTGGAGGCCTCGTCCCTGACGCCCATCCGGCCCATCGGCGAACGCATCGCCGCATGGAAAGAAGTGTCGGGTCGCCAGATCGGCTTCCACAACCTGACCCTGGGCAAGGAGTTCGACCGCTTCGTCGCCCTGCTGAAGGACGAACGGCCTGACGCCATCGTCCACTTCGCCGAACAGCGCGCCGCGCCCTATTCCATGAAGTCGGCGCGGCACAAGCTCTACACCATCGACAACAACCTGAACGCCACCAGCCATGTCCTGGCGGCCATGGTCGAAAGCGGCCTGGATATCCACCTGGCGCACCTGGGCACCATGGGGGTCTATGGCTATGCGACAGCGGGGCTGAAGATCCCCGAGGGCTATCTGACCGTGACGGTCCAGACGGATCGCGGGCCGGTGGAGCAGGAGATCCTGTTCCCCGCCAATCCGGGCTCGATCTATCACATGACCAAGACCCAGGACGCCCTGCTGTTCCAGTTCTACGCCAAGAACGACGGGCTTCGGATCACCGACCTGCACCAGGGCATCGTCTGGGGCGCCCAGACCGAGGAAACGCGGCGGGATGAGCGCCTCATCAACCGCTTCGACTATGACGGCGACTATGGGACGGTGCTGAACCGCTTCCTGATGCAGGCGGCGGTGGGCCATCCCCTGACGGTGCATGGATCGGGCGGCCAGACGCGGGCTTTCATCCACATCCAGGACACGGTGCGCTGCATCGAGCTGGCGCTCAAGAACCCGCCGAAGGCGGGCGAACGGGTCAAGATCCTCAACCAGATGACCGAGAGCCGCCGGGTGCGCGACCTGGCGGTCATGATCGCCGACATGACCGGCGCCGAGATCGCCCATCTGCCCAATCCGCGTCAGGAAGCGGACGAGAACGACCTGGTGGTGGCCAACGACCAGTTCCGCGACCTGGGGCTCAAGCCCATCACCCTGGCCGAGGGGCTGATGCGGGACGTGACCGAGATCGCGCGCCGCTATGCCGACCGGGCCGACATGGCCAAGATTCCCTGCGTCTCGCACTGGAACGCGGCCCGGCGCGAGGCGGCCGAGGCCGACGTAGAGACGTCCGACGGCGTGCTTCCCGGCGTCCGCCAGGCGGGATGATCCCTTGACGCGCAGGGTCCTGGTCTTCGGCGGCGGCTATCTGGGCGAGGCGGTCGCCCGGCGGGCCGCAGCCGACGGGGACCGGGCCGTGCTGACCTCGCGCGATCCCGGGCGCCGGGCGGCGCTCGAGGCCATGGGAATCGCGGCGGTCGATCCCGCCGACGCAGAGACCATGACCCGCGCGGCCGGGCAGGCCGACGCCATGCTGATCGCCGCGCCGCCGGACGAGCGGGGCTGTCCCGGCGCCCGGGCGCTGATCCCGGCCCTGACGGCGGCGCGGGCCTATCCGGACTGGATCGGCTATGTCTCGTCCACCGCCGTCTATGGCGACCGGGCGGGGGGCTGGGTGTTCGAAGGCGATCCCCTGAACGCCGCCAGCGTCCAGGGCGCGCGCCGGGTGCGGGCCGAACGGGAATGGCTTCAGGCCGGACCCGGGCTGGGGCTGACGGTGCAGGTGTTCCGCCTGCCCGCGATCTATGGGCCGGGTCGGTCCATCGTGGACCGGCTGAAGGCGGGAACCGCGCGGTTGGTCAGGAAGCCGGGCCAGATCTTCAACCGCATCCATGTGGACGACGCGGCGGCGGGGCTGTTCGCCTCCATGGACCGTCCCCGTCCCGCCGCGATCTACAACCTGGCCGACGATGAGCCCGCGCCCGCCGATGTGGTGACGGAATGGGCGGCGGCCCGCATGGGCCTGCCCTCGCCGCCGGAAATCGAATGGACGGACCCGTCCGTGCCCGACGCCATGCGGCGGTTCTACCTGGATTCCAAGCGTGTCTCGAACGCCCGCGCCAAGGCCGAACTGGGCTGGCGGCCGGACTATCCCAACTATCGGGAAGGGATCGAGGCGATACTGGCGAGGATCTGACCCTTCTCCCGAGGGGAAAAGGGGGACCCGCGCACCGGACCCCGGACTTGTTCCGGGGGAGGTTCTGGCGCGGGGGATGAGGGCGTCGGTGGTCAGGCGGTTCGCGCCGCACCCCCTCACCCTCCACGCAAGGGGCGGTCTGCTCCGCATCCCGCCGCGCGGAGCCGGCCCTCTCCCCATGGGAGAGGGATTGTCGATGCTAGAACGGCAGCAAGTTCCGTTGGCGGCTGTAGGACATGGTGCCGACGTTGGCGCCCAGCCTGAGTCCGACGCCGGTGCGGATCGGCGCCAGGGTGATGTCCTCGGCGCGCTGATAGTTCACGCCCAGACCCGCCACCAGATAGGCCGTGCCTTCGACGCCCGGATAGCGGCGATAGATCATGTCGGGGTGATAGAGGCCGTAAACCAGGGTGAACACCCGGCTGGCGTTGCCGCCGAAGTCCCAGCCCACCGAGGCGCCCTGCCAGAACACCTCCTGCGAGGCCGACAGGTCCTTCATGTGCAGGGCCCCGCGGCCGTAACGCGCGCCGATCACGGCGGCGCCGGCGCCTTCCTCGCCCGCGATATAGGCGGTGGGGCGGTCGCCCTGGTCGGCGAAGACTCGCTCGATGGCCGCGCCGATGGCTTCCGCCGCGATGCCCAGCTCGCGCGATCCGGCCGCCACCAGCTCGTCGAAGGTGTAGGTCGGGGCCGTCCCGTCGGAGTGGATCGGATAGGCGGGATCGGCCGGCGGCCGCGTGGCGCAGGCGCCCACGGCGCCGGCGGCGAGACCGGTCAGGATCAGTTGGCGACGGTGCATGGCGGGCTCCAGAAAACGGGGGCGGGAATCAACCCGAGCTTCCCCCCGTTTTACGGCGCATGTGCGGCCACAGGGTTAACGGCGCGGTAAGGGAGACGCGCCCGCCTCGGCCCGGAGCGCCAGGGCGCCGGCCAGGATCAGATCGATCTGGCGCGACAGGCGGTCGGACAGCGCCTGGTTGTCCCAACCGTCATAGGCTGCGCCGCGATAGTTGGTCAGATAGACGTCCCAGATCATCTCGCTCATGAGGCGGGTGTCGGCGTCCTGCTTCAGTTCGCCCGAACGCACCGCGTCACGCAGCACCTCGCCGATCACCGAAATCAGCCCCTTGGTGAAGCCCCGAGCGCGTTGCTCGGTCTGTTGAGGCTGGAACCAGGAACGGGCCACGATGGCCTGCATCAGGGGCAGTTGCTCAAGCGTGTGGTGATAACCGGCGTCCAGCGCGGTCGACAGGCGCGTGTGAACCGGACCGGGCTCGGCGGCGGCGGCGCGGACCACTTCGGTCAGCCGCTCCATGTTCTCGGCCAGCACGGCCTCGAACAGCTCGGCCATCTCGTGTAAGTTGGCGAAGACGGCGCCGGTGGACAAGCCCGCGCCCATGGCGATGTCGCGGATGGTGGCCGGGTCGTAGCCGCGCTCCGAGAACAGGTCGCGGGCCGCGTCCAGCACTTTCTGGCGGGTCCGGACCTTGGCGGCCTGGCGGCGATTGAGCCGGGGGGCGCCGGCGGGTTGTTCAACGGCTTGGAACGGTGCGTTCAGGGAAGACTCTCGCATACTTACTGTCACTCTAACGTTGGGGCGTGGCCGCCCGACCGGTAACTCCCCCCGATCACGTCCGATGGAGATCTCTTATTCTGAGTTCTCGAAATCATTATCAGCGAGCCTGAACGAATTCAGAGACTTGTCATCTTCAAGCCAGCCGAAGGCATCCTTTCATCACGCAAGGATGACCAAAATGCGTTCCAGAGGTTAACGAACGGCCGTCGACGGTGGACAAGCGACTGGCGGGGGCGTCCCTTCCCGCCCATAGTGACGGACGCGGGAAGGGAGGGTGTGTCATGGCCTATCGGACCACGGGGTATCTGAGAAGGGTGCTCAGCGAAGATGAGGCGGTGACCCTCATCGCGCGCCGCCACTGGCTGGTGCGCTTCTTCAAGACCATCTGGTGGGCGCTGACGTTCATCGCCATGATCGCGGGCGCGGCCTGGCTCTACAACACCACCCCCGCAGGCGACGACCGGTGGCTGTGGGTGGCGGTCCTGTCGGTGATCCCGCTGGCGGGATGGATCTGGGAGCATCTGGTGTGGCGCAACCAGATGAACGTCATGACCAACCGGCGCATCATCCAGATGGAAGGCGTGCTGAACAAGAAGGTCGCCGACAGCCTGCTGGAGAAGCTCAACGACGTGAAGACCGAGCAGAGCCTTCTGGGCCGCATCCTGGGTTATGGCGACATCCTGATCCTGACCGCCAGCGAGCAGGGGGCCAATCAGCTCAGGACCATCGCCGATCCTCTGGGGTTCAAGCGCGCCATGCTGGACGCCAAGGATGCGCTGAACGCCGCCGGCGACCCGCCGCGCGCGACGCCGGACTGACCCCCGCGACAGGGCGCCGCGCCCATGAACTATTTTTTAGGTTCACCCGGCCGCCCGCCTCCTTAAGGTGCGCGTCGACCATTGTCCCGCCTGTCGGGACGCTCAGGGAACGACCATGAAACGTCTTATGATCGGCGCCGCCATCGGCGCCCTCTTGCTGCCCGCCTCCGCCCTGGCCCACGACGGCCACGACCATGAATGCCTGAATTCGTCCTGCACCGTGGTGTCGCTGTTCGACGCGCCGCAGCTGGGCGCCGCCGGCTATGAGGGCATCGAGTCGCCACGTTACGGAACCTGGGGCTTCGACCTGGACGGGCGTGACCTGGGCGTGCGGCCCGGCGAGGATTTCTTCCGCCACGCCAACGGCGCCTATGTGGACGCGCTGCAGATTCCGGCGGATCGCACCCGCTATGGCTCGTTCGACCTCTTGAGCCAGCTGTCCGAGAACCGCCTTGAGACGCTGGTGGGCGAACTGTCGGCCTCCGCCGACCTGGCGCCCGGCGGCGACGAGGCCAAGATCCGCGACGCCTACAACAGCTTCATGGACCTGGCGACGGTCGAGGCCCTGGACGCCCGGCCGGTGCAGCCCGCTCTGGAGGCCATCCGCGCCATCGACAGCCACGCCGCCATGGCCGCCTGGATGGGCGGAACCCAGGGCGTGCCGGGCGGCTCCCTGTGGGGAACCTACATCAGCGACGACGCCCGCAATCCTGAAGCCTATGCGGTCTATATGAGCCAGGCGGGCCTGGGCCTGCCCAACCGCGACTATTACCTGGAGGCCAATTTCGCCGACAAGCTGGCGGCCTATCAGGCCTATGTGGCCCAGTTGCTGGGCATGGTCGGATGGGACGGCGCCGAACAGGCCGCCGCCGACATCGTGGCCATGGAGACCCGGATCGCCGAGGCCCACTGGACCCGCGCCCAGAGCCGCAACCGCGACCTGACCTACAACCCCATGTCCACCGCCGAGCTGACGGCCTATGCGCCGGGCTTCGACTGGGCGGGCTATCTGACGTCGGCGGGCCTGGGCGGACAGGACCGCTTCGTCATCAGCCAGAACACCGCCTTCCCCCTGATCGCCCAGGTGTTCGCCGACACGCCGGTCGAGACCCTGCGCGCCTGGCAGGCGTTCCACACGGTGGACCAGGCCGCGCCCTATCTGTCGCAGCGTTTCGTGGACGCCCAGTGGGAGTTCCGCTCACGCGAGCTGTCGGGTCAGCAGGCCCAGCGTCCGCGCGAGAAGCGGGGCGTGGCCTTCGCCCAGGCGCGTCTCGGCGACGCCATGGGCCGTCTGTATGTGGCGCGCTGGTTCTCGCCGGAGCACCGCGCCCAGATGGAGGACCTGGTCGCCAACCTGCGCCGCGCCATGGCCGCCCGCATCCAGAGCCTGACCTGGATGAGCGACGAGACCCGCGCCCTGGCCATGGACAAGCTGGAGAAGTTCGGGGTCAAGATCGGCTATCCGAACGAATGGCGCGACTATTCCGACCTGCGGATCGCCGGGGATGATCTCTACGGCAACTACATCCGTTCGGGCGAGTGGCGCTGGGCCTACGACCTGAACCGCCTGGACCGTCCGGTGGACGACGAGGAATGGTTCATGACGCCCCAGACCGTGAACGCCTACTATTCCTCGACCAAGAACGAGATCGTCTTCCCGGCCGCGATCCTGCAGCCGCCGTTCTTCGATCCCGACGCCGTTCCGGCGGTGAACTATGGCGGCATGGGCGGGGTGATCGGCCACGAGATCGGCCACGGCTTCGACGACCAGGGGCGCAAGTCCGACGGCGACGGCCGCCTGAACGACTGGTGGACCGAGGCGGACGCCGCCCGCTTCGTGGCCCAGACCGACGTCCTGGGCGCCCAGTATGAGGAATTCTCGCCGATCGAGGGCCACCACGTTCAGGGCCAGCTGACCATGGGCGAGAACATCGGCGACCTAGCCGGCGTCACCCTGGCGCTGGAGGCCTACCGCTTCTCACTGGACGGCGGCGAGGCTCCGGTGCTGGACGGGATCACCGGCGACCAGCGGGTGTTCTACGGCTGGGCCCAGGTCTGGCGCAGCCGCTACCGCGACGACGCCATGCGCCAGATGCTGGCCACCGATCCCCACTCGCCGCCGCAGTACCGGGTGATCGGGCCGGTGCGGAACATCGACGCCTGGTACGACGCCTTCGACGTCCAGCCGGACGACGAATACTACCTGGCGCCGGAAGACCGCGTCCGCCTCTGGTAGGCGCGTTTCCTCGGAATGACGAAGGGCCGGAGCGGCGACGCCCCGGCCCTTTTTCGTTCATCCTTTGCCGGGTGAGCGGTTGCGCACGCTCAAGCAGCGAACCGCCGCGAGCCGAGCGATAGGGCCGAAACTGCTTCAAGCCGCTGACTTTACTCACCCGAACTCATTATTTCCGTCATCGCCGGGCGTGTCCCGGCGATCCATACGCTCGGTCAGGGCAAGGTCAGCCCGGAACGCTCCGTGATTATGGATTCCCGGCACAAGGCCGGGAATGACGGAGGTGAGACTATGAGTCCCCTACCCAAACGCGCTCAAGCAGCGAGCCGCCGCGCGGCGAGCGATAGCGCACTCAGGAATCAAGACAGAAAAAACCCGCCGCGGGGGATACATCGCGGCGGGTCTTCTCGCTCTCTGTCGGAGCGGGCGCTTCCTCCCCGAAACGCCGGAGAAACAACGGCTCGCCCGAGAGCGCGCCATGTTTCACACAGCCGCAACAAAACGCCATAATTGCCCGCGCGTCAAGCCGCCGCGCCTTTGAAAAACCGGGGAAAAGCAAGGTGATCGCTGATAACCCACCAAATGGCGAGGGTTATTCGCGGTGCGCCAGGATGGCGCGCACCGTCGCCGTCAGATCGGCGCGCGGGACCACGGACTGGCCGGGACGCTCGCTCTTCCAGGCGTCGTGGTCGGCCACGCCCCGGGCCAGTTCGCGGCCCAGATCCAGATCCTTGACCGTCACCGTGCCCGCCGCGATCTCGTCGCCGCCCAGGATGACGGCCGCCGGGGCGCCGCGCCGGTCGGCGTATTTCATCTGGGCCTTCATGCCCGCCTTGCCCAGATAGACCTCGGCGGCGATCCCGGCGGCGCGCAGTTCGGATGCGGCGGCGAAATAGTGGGCCATGTCGTCCTCGGAGAAGGCGATCACCACCACCGGCCCGCGCGTGTCCGCCGCCGGGTCGCGGCCCGCCGCGCGCAGGGCCGAGGCCAGCCGCGTGACGCCGAACGAAAAGCCTGTCGCCGGCGTGCGCTCGCCGGTGAAGCGGGCCACCAGATCGTCATAGCGCCCGCCGCCGCCGATGGACCCGAAGCGCACGGGGCGGCCCTTGTCGTCGGTGGTGTCCAGCAGCAGTTCGGCCTCGAACACCGCGCCGGTGTAATATTCCAGCCCGCGCACCACCGACGGATCGATGCTCGCCGCCGTGTCGGCGACGCCCAGCGCCTTCAGCGCCGCGCTGATGCGGGAAAGCTCATTCAGCCCTTGCGCGCCCGCCTCGGTCCCGCCGACCACGGCGTCCAGGGCGTTCAGGACCTGATCGCGCGGCCCGGCCTGAACCGCCAGGAAGGCCAGGACCGCGTCTACGCCCTTCACATCCAGCCCGGCGCCCTTGGTGAAGTCGCCGGATTCGTCCAGGCGGCCTTCGCCCAGCAGCAGCTTCACCCCGTCCGGGCCCAGCCGGTCCAGCTTGTCCACCGCCCGCAGCACCGCCAGGGTCTGACCCGGCTCGCTCACCCCGGCCGCCTGAAGCACGCCGTTGACCAGCTTGCGGCTGGCGATCCTGACGACCGCCTGGCCGGGGGCCAGCCCCGCCGCCTGAAGGCCCTCGACCGCCATGGCGATGATCTCGGCGTCCGCCTCGGGCCGGTCCGAGCCCACGGTGTCGGCGTCGCACTGGACGAACTCGCGGAACCGGCCCGGCCCCGGCTTCTCGTTCCTCCACACCGGCCCGAAGGCGTAGCGCCGGAACGGCTTGGGCAGGGTCTCCCAGGTCTGGGCGGCGAAACGGGCCAGGGGCGCGGTCAGGTCATAGCGCAGGGCCATCCACTGATCGTCGTCGTCCTGAAGCGCGAACACGCCCGCATTGGGCCGGTCCGCGTCCGGCAGGAACTTGCCCAGCGCATCGGCGTATTCGAAGGCCGAGGTCTCCAGCGGCTCGAAACCCCAGCGCTCATAGACCGCCGACACGGCCTGGACGATGCGGCGCTCAGCGACCAGCTCATGGCCGCGCCGGTCCTGGAAACCGCGCGGCGCGCGGGCTTCGGGACGAGGGGGCGTTGCGGTCTTGTCGGCGGGGGAGGTCATGGCGCGCGATTACGCCATCACGCCTCCCGCGACAATGCTTGCGCTCAAGCAGCACCTAGCGATAGCGCACTCAAAACCCCGCTCAAGCAGCGAGCGTCCGCGACGCGAGCGATAGCGCGCCCACCCTGCGCTCAAGCAGCGAGCGTCCGCGACGCGAGCGATAGCGCGCTTAAAAAACTCAGCCGCGCTTGAGCGCGATCCCTCGCCCATAGGTCAGCCGCCGCCACAGCCATTCCAGGGGGCCCATGGAGAACCGCGACAGCCACAGGGTCGACCAGATGAGCTGCACAACCCAGACGCCGACGATGACCAGCCACATCTCGGGCCAGCCGACCTGGCCGAAATACCCCAGGCCCCGCCCGCCGTAGAAGATCGTGGTCATGATGAGCGTCTGGCTGAGATAGTTGGTGAAGGCCATCCGCCCGGCGCGGGCCAGGGGCGTCAGGATCAGCTTCAGACCGTATCGCGCCAAAAGGATCAGAACGCCGGCGTAGGCCAGCGACACCAGCGGCGCCAGGACGGTGTTGGCCGGGCGCATCATGGTCTCGATCATGGGGAAGCCGTCCGCGATGGCCGCACTCGACTCGCGCCAGATCAGGGCGGCGGCCGCCCCGCCCAGCAGGACGAACAGCCCATAGACCCAGGACGGGGAGCGTCCGGCCAGGAATCCGGACTTGAACAGCCCCATGCCGATCATCATCAGCGCCGCCGTGGCGGGCAGGAAGGCGACGGACATGATCGGCACGGCCGCGACCCAGTTGCTCATCACCGTCAGGGTCGTCTGGAGCGCATCGCCCTGATAGCGCGCGATCATGTCGGCGATCTGGGCGGCCGAGGCGTCCCAGTGGAAATCCGCCTTGGCTTCGGGCGGCGCCATCCTGAACGCGGCGATCAGGCCCAGATAGAGGGCCGAGCAGGCCAGGTTCAGCGCCACCCCGACGATCAGCAGCCGTCGCGCGCTCCATGACCGCGTCAGAAGCACCACGCAGCCGGTCAGGGCGTAGAGCAGCAGGATGTCGCCGAACCAGAAGAACAGCCCGTGCGCGAGACCGAACAGGCCCAGCCAGAACAGGCGTTTGCGCAGCAGCTTGCCGCGAACCAGGTCGCTGCGCTCGCCGCCGATCAGGAAGATCGACGCCCCGAACAGCATGGAGAACAGGGTCCGCATCTTGTCCTGGAAGAACACATGCATGGCCTGCCAGGCGCGGGCGGCCTCGCCTTCCAGCCCGCCGGGCTGAAGCGAGGGGTTCATCATCACCGGCTCGGGCATGGCGAAGGTGACGGCGTTGACCGCCAGGATGCCCAGGACCGCCAAGCCCCTGACGACATCCAGGCTGAACAGGCGGTCGGACGGCCGAACCGGCGCGGGCTCGGCGATGGGATCGCGTTCCGTGGCTGCGGCCTGGTCCGTCATGTCGCCCTCCCTGACAGGCGCGGGGCGGCAAAGGTCGCTCGCCGGCGCCGTCGCCGCAAGCGGCGTTTGATGAAACCACCGTAATGATTCGGCGCAGTCCCGGACTCTCGACCCAGGCAGGGGACTCATATTCCCCCACCCGTCATTCCCGGGCCTGTCCCGGGAATCCATAATCACGGAGCATTCCGGGCTCGCCTTGTGCGATCAGAGCGTATGGATCGCCGGGACAGGCCCGGCGATGACGGGGTTTATAGGCTCACGACCTAGACGCCTTCGGTTTCGCTCAGAAGGCCCGCGCGCGGGCGCACCGGCGGCGGCTTGGAGGCGAAGGCGATGAAAGCCACGCACAGCCCGGCCCACAGGGCGTAACTGACGCCGATCATCATGGCCAGGGGAAGGCCGGCGACGCCGTAGAGCAGCAGGGTGGTCTCTGCGGCGCCCAGGCTCTGGGCCAGGGCGCCGGCCTCGGCCCAGCGGCCGACGGTCATGGCCAGGGCCGTCGCCGCCTGAAACGCGGCCGCCAGAAGCTCTCCGTAAAGCAGGAAGCGCCAGATGACGCCCAGGCGGGTGGAGGGCGACCCGGACCGGTCGCGCTCGCGCACCAGCAGATACATGCCGACCGGCACCGTCGCCGCCCCGGCGATCAGGGCCATCAGGCGCCAGTCCATGTCCCAGCCGATGGCGATCTCGGCCGGCGGCAGCAGGATCAGGGTCAGGATCAGCGGCGGCCAGGCGATGGCCGCCAGGCCGGCCAAGAGGGCCCAGACGCCCGGCGATCCCCGCCACTTGATGCGGGACTGGCCGGGCAGGTCGCTGACGTCGCGGATGTTTCTTAGGCCGCGGGTCATCGGGTCGGAACCGGGATTTCGCCGGAATAGTCGTAGAAACCGCGCCCGGTCTTGCGGCCCAGCCATCCGGCCTCGACGTATTTCACCAAGAGCGGACAGGGCCGGTACTTGCTGTCGCCCAAGCCTTCGTAGAGCACGTTCATGATGGCCAGCACCACGTCCAGCCCCATGAAGTCCGCCAGCTCCAGCGGACCCATCGGATGGTTGGCGCCCAGCTTCAGCGCCGTGTCGATGGCGGTGACATTCCCCACGCCCTCATAGAGGGTGTAGATTGCCTCGTTCATCATCGGCACCAGGATGCGGTTGACGATGAAGGCGGGGAAATCCTCGGAATCGGTGGTGGTCTTGCCCAGCGACTCGGCGAAGGTCACCGCCGCGTCATAGGTGTCGCCGGAGGTGGCGATGCCGCGCACCAGCTCCACCAGCCGCATGGCCGGCGCGGGCTTCATGAAGTGCAGGCCGATGAACCGCTCGGGCCGGTCGGTGACCGAGGCCAGCCGCGTGATCGAGATGGACGAGGTGTTCGACGCCAGCAGGGTGTGGGCGGCCAGGTGCGGGGTCAGGTCGCGGAACACGTCCTTCTTCACCGCTTCGTCCTCGGTGGCGGCCTCGATGACCAGGTCGGCGCCGCCCGCTTCGGACAGCGACTGGATCGGATGGATGCGGCCCAGGGCGGCCTCGGCGGCCTCGGCCGTCACCGCGCCGCGCGCCGCCTGGCGCGCCAGGCTGGCGGCGATGGCGGCGACGGCGGCGGACAGCTTGTCCGCGCTCACGTCATAGAGCCTGACCTCATAGCCGCCCAGGGCCGTCACATGGGCGATGCCCATGCCCATCTGGCCCGCGCCGACGACGGCCACCGTCCTGATGTCACCCATGCGGTAAAGCGCCTCTTGAAC
>JAEZCL010000121.1 GCA_023433585.1 Pseudomonadota bacterium | reverse complement strand
TGAGCCGTTTTCATCCTGAGTAGCGGCTGGTCTCGACGCGGTGCAGGACGAGGATGGCCTGCACGATCGCCGTAGCGCGGCGGGGACAGCAACGCAGCTTGGCCAGGATCTTCCAGGTCTTCAGCGTGGCGATGGCTCGTTCGCCGCGGGCGCGGAGCCGGGCATGACCACGGTTGACGGCCCGCTGGCGGCGGGACAGCTTCGGTCGGTAGCGGTGGCGCTTGAACGGCGTGCGCACGCTTCCGCCGGCTCCCTGATAGCCCTTGTCTGCGAAGGTCAGCACGTTTGTGCTGGTCAGCGCGTCGATCAGTCCGTGGGCGCGGGCGGCGGTGAGGTCGTGGACCGCGCCGGGCAGCGCGGCCGACGCCCAGACCAACCGCCCGGCCGGGTCGGCCAGGACCTGCACGTTCGCCCCGTGGCGCTTGTGCTTACCGGAGTAGTAGGGCCGCTGGTCAGCGACCCGGTCGATGGGAATCAGCGTGCCGTCGAGGATCGCGTACGCCAACCGGGCAGCCCGACGCATCGCGGCGGTGAGGTCGTCGGCGCAGGCGGCGAGCAGGTCGACGGCCTCGCGTAGGTACCGCCACACGGTAGCCACCGACACCTCGAAGCCGGCCGCGAGGCGGGTGAGGGTGTCGCCGTTGCGCAGATGGGCCAGGGCCATCAGCGCCTGCTGCTGCGCAGGCAGCCTCCGCCAGCGGCCGTCGAGCGCACGTCGGCGGTCGCGGATCAGCTCGGTCAGGCGGGTCAGGCTGCGCGTGGACAGCGGGATGCTGGCAGGACAGGTCAGCAACGAAGCTCCCGTGCTGGGCAGTGCGTCTTGGTCGACTGCTGTCCTACCGGGAGCTTCGTCCTATCCGGACAATCGACACGCCGCCCCCGCCTACCTGCTCAACCGCCCTTGATCACGATGAAAAGAGCTCAATGATCCAGTCCTGGTGCACAATTGCGGTGGCTCTCGCCCTCGGCATGATGCGACATGCGCATGCGCAGATACCGGCATTATCACCGGATACCACCCGCAGGTGGGAGACACGGTTGTTCTCGGTAGAGCGGAGCTGGGAGTCCCGCTCGCCGAGAAGTTGAATGGAGTCCATTTCAATGGCAAGGCATACGCCAACATCGGGGAGAACGGTAATCCGCAATGGGTGAACGAAGTTCAGAATGCACTCGGTAATGATGGGATGAACATCGCCGTCGACCTAGGTGGGCTCGACGCGAAGGCGGGTTGGGGTCCCAGAGAGATCTTCGAGGCGGCGGCAAGGCGTGGGAGCGGGCCGGGAGGCTGGAGGGGCAACGCGGGTACGGACTGGGAAATGAGACAGATTATGCTCAAATCCTTCCGAAATCCGAATCTTGCTGGCCGGATAACTTGGTACCTGAACGGTTCGAATGTCACTTCGGCCATGCGAGGCGTACTGGAATGGGAACGGATGCGCCAATGTCTGAGAAGAATCTGGTTGGTGCGCTTAACGGCGAGTTGGATCACTCCCTTGCGCTGAAATTTACGGTGGGCATTGCTTCGGCCAGCACTGCAGTAGCCGTCCTTTCGGTTGGGGAACGATTCGTAAACGTGATCGATAACGATGGCTCATACTTGCTGTCATTCAACTGGAAGGAGCGGCAGCAGGCGCACGGGCAAACCTCCGACATCTCCCACGTCGCCGACGCGGCACGGCGCTGGGTAGAAGGTTCAGGTCTAGAGGATCTCGCCGCCGACCATCCGTTCATCAAGTTCTCCGGGCTTCAACTCGCCTATGAGAGAGGGACTGCTGCCGAGTACCAATGGGCTGCGCTACTTGCCTCGGTTGAAGAAGAGGATCACATCTTCCGGGGCCTTGTTCTCCTGGCCTCGCGTGACAGCGTCCTCAATCGATTCTTTCCTCGCCTGGGCCACCGTTTCGCGTTGTCTGTCGACGAATACAGCGACGGCATTCTCGTCGCGGTGTTCGTCCGCCGTCCCGGACGGTTTGTCATCTTCGGTGACGACGACGGCGTCGAATTCGAGGGTGATGCGGCCCAGATGGTCGACTATTTGGTCGCGCGGCTTCGCGATCGGGTCCCCCGGTGAGCACCCGCCTTCGGGTGGGAGGATGGCCTGGTCGCCAACGTCACTCGGGTTCGGCGTTCCGTCCGCATCCGCTCCTCGACGAACCAGTACTGGTTAGCCCGGTCGGCCAGCGTAGCCCGCCCGGCAGCAAGGCCAACGCCGGGCGCCGCGACCCCTCCGCGACACGCGCCGACCTGCTGGCCGAGATCGTCGCCCCGCAGCTCGAACTCTCAGCCCGGCCATAGCTCGGACCGCTTCTCGATCAAGCCGGCCAATGGTCGGATGTCCCCAGCCCGACGGCTCGCCAGGTCGAGGTCCCCGCTTGACGAAACCCATAGGGACACCCCCCGCAGCGGGCCGGCCGTCGGTCCCTCGTTCACGCCACTGGAGAGGTGCCATGACCTCCACGTTTGCCCGACGGTTGACGGGCGCGGTCGGCCAGGTCGCGTTGGGCGCGATGCTGCTCGGTGCCGGCATCGCCCACCTGACAGTCGCGCGCCAGGAGTTCTTGGCGCAGGTGCCCTCCTGGCTCCCGCTCGACGCCGATCTCGTCGTCGTCGCTTCCGGAGTGGTCGAGATCTGTCTCGGGCTGGCCCTGCTCGCGGCTTGGAGACAGCCTGTACGCGGCATCACCGGAGCGGTCGTAGCGGCATTCTTCGTCGCGGTCTTCCCGGGCAACGTCGCTCAGTTCACCGAAGGTCGTGACGGATTCGGCCTGGACACCGACGCGGCACGCGCGGTCCGCCTGCTCTTCCAGCCGCTGCTCGTACTCTGGGCGCTCGCCGCCACCGACGCGGTTCCCGCGCTCCGCTCACTGCGCCGTCGCCCCTGACACACGACCCGAATCCAACGACATCCGTCAGCCCGGTTGCCGTTCGCTACCTGGGTGCCAGTTGCAGATCATCTCTGATGGCGACCGCTTGGGCGACGAGATCGATCGCTGCGTCGAGGTCGGCCGCGGCGAAGGCGCTAGGTCCCTGCCCGGCGCCAAGCTTGTCGAACGACTCGACGTTGCCCAACGCTCGCCCTTGTCGTGCGTCACTCAACGCCTCGGCAGCAGGACGAACAGCCACTGGGCCGACCTTCCAGTCGGCTAACACTGTCAGCCCTTGATTGGTACGAGGAACGTCGTCATTTCAACGGTCACCAATGACGGCAAGATCATCCCGCCACAGACATCAACCCTCGGCCTGCGGTGAGGCAAGGTGCACGACCTCACCGTCGTGCCCGTCAAGTAAACACCTCAGTCCGCCGGGCTGTCATCGGCAGAGTCGCTCGTGGTGGCGGGCCCTGGGACCATTCCTGCTTCGCGGTCGGCGTGGTGTCCTTGCGGCATGAGAGTGCACCGCCGACCAGTGAGTGCGAGAGCCGTGGTGCGCTGCGTCGCGCAGCCGCTGCTAGGTTCGCCGGCATGACGGTGCGGATCACGGCAGGGCAGTTCCACGCGGCCGACGGTGTCGAGGACTGGCGCTGCCTCTACCACGTGGTCTCGGCGTATTTCCGCACCGGCTCGCTGGCCAAGGGCATAGCGTTCGTCAACGAGGTCGGCCGGCTCGCCGGTGGCGCGGAGCAGCAGTACGTCACCGTCGAGCTGCGTCATGTCGGCGGCACGGTGTCCCTGTTGGCGCGCGACGGCGCGCTGGCCCGGCGGATCTCGGCTGCCGCCAGGGAGCTCGGCATCCCCGCCGACCCGACCGCCGTGCAGCTCATCAACGTCACGCTCGATGCCCTGGTGGGCGCGGAGGTGCTGCCGTTCTGGCGAGCGCTGCTGGGTTACCGCCAGATCGATGACGACTATCTGGCCGACCCGGCGCGCCGGGGTCCGGGTTTCGGGGTGCAGCCGATGGATGCTCGGCGTCCACAACGCAACCGCATGCACCTTGATGTCGCCGTCCCACATGATCAGGCCGAGGCCCGCATCGCCGCCGCATTGGCTGCGGGTGGCCAGCTGGTTTCCGACACGCACGCACCAAAGTGGTGGGTCTTGGCCGACGCCGAGGGCAACGAGGCGTGCGTCGCCACCTGGGTCGGCCGATAACAGCGGTCCACTCGAAGGTTCACGGCCGCAACCGACCGCATCGACGCACGCTCGCCAATGTGGTCCGGCATCAACAGACACACTCGCTTGACCGTCGACCACACTGACGGCATGACGACGATCGTGCCGATAGCCCCCGCCCATCCGGCGTTCGATCAGGTGGCTGCTCTGTTCGACGACTACCGGGCGCACTACGGCCAACCGTCAACCCCAGAGCTCACCCGCTCCTGGC
>JAEZCL010000078.1 GCA_023433585.1 Pseudomonadota bacterium | reverse complement strand
CACTTTTTTTCTAAAAAAAAGTGGAAAAGGTCATTTGCAATGACTGCTCGCACCTTACTGTTGATACAGGTTTCAGCTAAATTGAAAATTATTAACCTGACACCAGTGATTCGCACATTCGCACATTATTTATTCATCATCTGTTTCGCTTCAATGCTCAGGGTAGCATGCGGAACCGCACGCAGCCGGGCTTTATCGATCAGCTTTCCGGTAACCCGGCAAATGCCATAGGTTTTGTTCTCAATCCGGATGATCGCTTTTTCCAAATGATCGATGTAGTTGATCTGGCGGCTGGCCATTTGAGCAAGCTGCTCTCTTTCCATGCTCATACTACCATCTTCCATCGTCATGTACCTGTTTTCATTTTCATCCCCACCCATCTCATCTTTTCGGGTAATCAGACCCTGCAGGTATGCAAGTTCTTTTTTTGCCTGATCCAGTTTCTTCTGGATCAACTCTCTAAACTCCACTAATTCTGAATCACTGTATCGCATGGTAGGACCTGATTGAATGTTCTCGGGCTGATCGAGCACCGATTTGGTGAACTCGGGTTCGTATTTCCTCGAAGTTTTCGTTTTTATTTCCGGAATGACCACTTTCGCAGGTTTCGGTGCAGCAGCTGGCTTTTTAGCCGGTGGCGCCGCCGGGGCTTTCACTTCCTGTTTTTTTACCTCAGGCTTCTTTTCAGCCACAGCTTTCTTAACTTCTTTCACCTCGGGTTTCGCGGTCGACCTGGATGATTTAACGGGAGCTGATTGGGATCCGTTTGTTTTTACAGACTTCACAGCAGCTTTTGCAACTTTCTTAACGGGATTATTCTTCACGGCAGCTTTTACATTTTTTTTCGGTGGTAAGGATTTGCCTTTACCATTATTGGCAGATTTAGCGACCGGCTTTTTTGCCGGACTGGCTTTTTTAACGGGAGTAGACTTTTTAGCGGATTTTGCAGCCGCCTTTTTTTTAGTTGCCATAATGTTTAGGCTTTTTTTGTGACAAACACTTTTATTGAGACATCGTTGACTTCCACTACGGTGCCATCATTCAATTCAGAAACTACCTCCAGTTCATCTGCCAAAATTTCGGCGCAAATATACTTATTAAATTGAGTGATAGACGTTTTAAGTTCCTCGTTCCCGGTAACTTTAACCTTTATCCGATCGGTTAATTCGAATCCCGCATCTTTCCGGATCTTCTGAATCCGGTTCACCAGCTCTCTCGCACTTCCTTCGCTTTCCAGTTCCGGCGTTACCGTTACATCAAGCGCCACAGTTACAAGATCTTTGTTCGCCACCATCCAGCCAGGAATATCCTCGCTGCTGATTTCAACATCAAGTATCTGTAATATTAAGGGTTCGTCATTAATTAACAAAGTGTAAGAACCTTCTTTTTCAAATTTTCCGATCTCTTCCTGCGAAATTTCTGTCAATGCAGCGGAAACGGCTTTCATTTTTGAACCGATCTTCTTACCCAATACCTGGAAATTTGGCTTTATTCGCTTTTTTATAAAGCTGTTATCGCTTGCCAGATATTCTATTTCCTTTACATTCACTTCATTCTTAATCAGCTCTTCCACTTTTTCGATCTGCTTTTGCATTTCGGCGCCCGAAACCGGAATCAATACCCGCTGCAAAGGCTGGCGAACTTTAATGTTCACTTTTTTTCGCAACGACAGCACGAGTGAGGAGATATCCTGGGCCAGTTGCATTCTTTCTTCCAGTAATTCGTCAATCACCTGCTCATTTACCACAGGAAAATCGGCATGGTGAACTGATTCGGCCCTGTTTTTTCCGGTAACCGCATTCAGCTGAATAAACAGAAGATCGCTAAAAAAGGGCGAAATCGGCGCCATCAGTCTGGTAACCGTTTCCAGGCATTCATACAGGGTCTGATAGGCACTGATCTTATCCACCTCATATTCTCCTTTCCAAAACCGCCGTCTGCAAAGCCGTACATACCAGTTACTTAAATGTTCGTCCACAAAATCCTCAATGGCCCGCCCTGCATGAGTAGGCTCGTAATCGTCCATGCTGTTATTTACATTGCGGATCAGAGTATTGAGTGAGGAAAGTATCCAGCGGTCGATTTCCGGGCGATCTTTAACCGGGATATAATCTTCTTTAAAGCTAAATCCGTCTACATTGGAATAAAGCGCGAAGAATTGATAGGTATTGTACAGGGTTCCGTAGAACTTACGCTGAACTTCTTTTATTCCCTCCAGGTCAAATTTCAGGCTATCCCAGGGTGATGCATTGGTTATCAGGTACCAACGGGTAGCATCTGCCCCAAAATCCTCGATGGTCTTAAAAGGATCTACCACATTTCCGAGCCTTTTGCTCATCTTGTTGCCGTTTTTATCGAGCACCAGCCCGTTGGCAACACAGGTTTTATAAGCCACGCTGTCGAACAACATCACCCCCAGGGCATGCAATGTATAAAACCAGCCCCGGGTCTGGTCAACCCCTTCGGCAATAAAATCGGCGGGAAAATTCTTTTCAAACAGTTCCTTAATCTCAAAAGGAAAATGCCATTGCGCATAGGGC
>JAEZCL010000060.1 GCA_023433585.1 Pseudomonadota bacterium | reverse complement strand
TAGAAAAAAAGTGGAGCAAAAAAAATCGGGCTCCGGAATAAATCCTAAAAATTGAAACTTCCGGCATAAGGGAATGTGCCAATGTGCAAATGTGCAAATTCAAATCCGGACAGTTGTATACTTTAGCTGTGACTTATTTTTACTTTACGCAGTCCGTTTCATTTTGGATATTAGCAAATTTCCACATTATCACATTAGCACATTATCAAATTATCACATTTCCACATTGGCACATTGGCACATTATCACCGCCGTTCGTTTCAATTTTCTTAACGGATTTCTTCCGAGGCCTGGGGGAATACATTTTGCCCGGACACGAATGATCCTTACTGTTGGTCCAAAAAGCGAAGATTTCGCTGGATCCCTTTCAGCTTTGACCGCTTTAAGGGCGAGTGGCGAAAGATCTTGCGGAAGCTATCTTCCGACATCTCCTCCCAGTCCTGTTTACTTAAACTGAACAGCTCTGGTATGGGCCGGAAAGATTCTTCCCGGCTTGGTTTGGAAAACCGGTTCCAGGGACAAACCTCCTGGCAGGTATCGCAGCCGAAAGCCCAGTTATCGAATTTTCCCTTCATTTCCTCCGGAATCAACATTTCTTTCAATTCGATGGTGAAATAGGAAATACATCGGCTTCCATCGATTACTTTATTTTCCAGAATGGCATCGGTGGGGCAGGCATCAATACAGCGGCGGCAACTCCCGCAATAATCGCGGGAAAAAGGATCATCGGATTCCAGTTCGAGATCCGTGATCAGGGTGGAAATAAAGAAAAAAGATCCCTGCGTTTTATTTATCAGGTTTCCGTTTTTTCCAACCCAGCCAAGTCCACTACGAACCGCCCAGCTTCTTTCCAGCACCGGCGCTGAATCCACAAATCCCCTGCCTTCAATATTCCCGATCCCCTCCCGAATCAATTCCAGAAAGATTTTCAGGCGTCCGCGGATCAGCTCGTGGTAATCGTTTCCATACGCATAGCGGCTGATTTTATAATCCGTCTGCTGCTCCGGTATTTCGGCCGGATAATAATTCATCAGCAGGGTGATGACCGATTTGGCCCCGGGAAACAATTTGGTTGGATCGGTTCGCAGATCGAAATGATTTTGCATATAATGCATCGATCCATGGTATCCCTTATTCAGCCATTGCTCGAGTTTGCGCGCGTCTTCGTCCAGGGCCCTTGCGGCCGCAATGCCGCAAAAATCGAAACCAAGCCGCGCGGCGTAATCCCTTATCAGAGCCGTATTTTGAGAAATATTTTGCAAGCGGCAAAATTAAGATTTATCCCGCAGGCATGGGTGGGATAACCATTCGGAGCGACGATAAATCCCGGTTTGTTTGGATGGTCTTTTTGCAACAGGTAAAATATTCCTAAATTGTTGGTTCACTATGAATGCGAAATATTTATTAGGTCTTGATATTGGCTCTTCTTCCGTTAAGGTTGCCCTGGTTGACATTGAAACCGGAGCCCCCCTTGCCAGTGCTTTTTCACCTTCGGCAGAAATGGCTATTGATTCGCCCCGGCCCGGATTTGCCGAGCAGGATCCGGAAATCTGGTGGCGTGAACTGGGAAATGCCATCCAACTGTTGAAGAAAAAGTTTTCATACACAAAGGAAGAGGTGGCGGCTGTGGGAATTTCCTATCAAATGCATGGCCTGGTTTGCATCGACCGAAACCATCAGGTGATCCGGCCTTCTATAATCTGGTGTGATAGCCGTGCAGTGGAAATCGGCAATAAAGCGTTTAAAAAGCTGGGAACCGAATATTGCCTGAACAACTTTTTAAACTCGCCGGGTAATTTTACCGCTTCCAAACTGGCCTGGGTAAAAGAAAACGAACCGGATAAATATCAGCGTATCTATAAAATGCTGCTGCCCGGCGATTATATTGCCTGCCGGCTCACCGGAATTGCCAATACCACGGTTTCGGGATTATCGGAAGGGATCTTATGGAATTTTCAGGAAGGGCGGGCCGCCAATGAGCTGCTGGAACAGTATGAAATCGATCTGGAACTGCTGGCTGAACTTGTCCCGAATTTTGGCGTTCAGGGTGAGATTAGCGCAGAAGGGGCGGATTGGATCGGGGTAAAAACCGGAACGCCGGTTAGCTACCGTTCAGGCGATCAGCCTAATAATGCCTTTTCGCTTAATGTGCTGGAACCCGGTGAGATTGCCGCTACCGCCGGCACTTCGGGAGTTGTATATGGGGTGAGCGACCGGGTGAATGCCGATCCGGAATCAAGGGTGAATACGTTTGTGCATGTGAACCATAGCGACCAGGATCCGAGATATGGAATTTTGATGTGTATCAACGGAACCGGTAGCTTGAATAGCTGGCTCCGCAAATCGGTATTCCGCGATGCCAGCTATGAGCAGATGAATGCGGAGGCCGCGGAAATAAAGGTTGGTTCGGAAGGACTGCGGTTTTTCCCTTTTGGAAACGGAGCGGAAAGGGTGCTTGGAAATAAGGATCCGGGGGCTTCCATGTCGGGCCTGCAGTTTAACACTCATGGAAGGGGCCACCTGGCCAGGGCGGCACAGGAAGGAATTGCTTTTTCATTCCGCTATGGAATTTCTGTAATGAAAGAAATGGGAATGAGTATTCATACTATCAGGGCCGGATATGCGAATATGTTCCAGAGCAGCATATTCTCTTCAACTCTTGCGAATGCAACCGGCTGTACCATCGATTTGCTGAACACCGACGGAGCTGTGGGAGCAGCCCGGGGAGCGGGAGTGGGCGCGGGTATATACCCCGATTTCAAAACGGCATTCAGTGGTATGACGAAAGTGAAGACCATTGTTCCCGAAGAAGATAAAATGGCGGAAACGGAGCAGGCCTACCGGCAATGGGAAGCCGAATTAAAAATGTTTATTGATTAAATCTTACATATGCACAATCTCACAGCAAACAGCAAAGAATTTTTTCCGGGCATCGGCAAAATTGAATATGAGGGTCATGATTCCGACAATCCTCTTGCATATAAATGGTATAATCCGAACAAGATGGTGAACGGCAAGACCATGGAAGAGCATTTGCGTTTTGCGGTTGCCTACTGGCACACGTTCTGTAACACGGGCAATGATCCCTTTGGGCCCGGTACAAAAATTTTTCCCTGGGATCTTGCGTCCAGCGCCGATCAGCGTGCAAAAGACAAAATGGATGCTGCCTTCGAGTTTATAACCAAACTGGGCGTGCCTTATTATTGTTTCCACGATGTTGATCTGATTGAAGAAGGCAATTCATTGTCGGAGTATGAAAGCCGCCTGTATAACATTGTTGAATATGCGAAACAAAAACAGGCCGATACGGGAGTAAAATTATTATGGGGCACCGCCAACGTGTTTTCCAATCCGCGTTATATGAACGGAGCCGCTACCAATCCGGATTTTCATGTGTTGAGCTGGGCGGGCACCCAGGTGAAAAACGCATTGGACGCAACCATCGCTCTTGGCGGTGAAAATTATGTTTTCTGGGGGGGCCGTGAGGGTTATATGAGCCTGTTGAATACCGATATGAAACGTGAACTGGATCACCTGGGGCGGTTTTTAAATATGGCGAAGGATTATGCCCGTAAGCAGGGCTTTAAAGGAACATTTTTTATCGAACCTAAACCCTGTGAGCCCACCAAACATCAATATGATTATGACTGTGCCACAGTGATCGGATTTTTGCGTGAGTACGGGCTGGACAAGGATTTTAAAATTAATGTCGAAGTCAATCACGCAACACTTGCCGGTCATACGTTTCAGCATGAACTGCAGGTAGCTGCCGATGCCGGCATGCTGGGCAGCATCGATGCCAACCGCGGTGATTCTCAAAACGGCTGGGATACCGACCAGTTTCCGATGAACCTGAATGAGCTGGCCGAATCGATGTTGATCATTCTTGAAAACGGAGGCTTTGCAGGAGGGGGGATCAATTTCGATGCAAAAACCCGCCGGAACTCCACCGATCTGGAAGATATCTTCCTGGCCCATATCGGGGGAATGGATGCATTTGCCAGAGCCCTGGTGATTGCAAATAATATTCTTGAAAAATCTACCTATACTCAGTTCCGCAAAGAGCGCTATTCTTCTTTTGATTCCGGAAAAGGAAAGGAATTTGAAGAAGGAAAACTAAGCCTGGAAGATCTGCGCGCCTTTGCTTCCGAAAACGGCGAGCCCGCTCAACGCAGCGGAAAACAGGAATGGCTGGAAAGTTTGAT
>JAEZCL010000185.1 GCA_023433585.1 Pseudomonadota bacterium | reverse complement strand
CCGCTGCACCCGCGACGCCAGCTCGCGCAGCACCTGGGTCACGTCTCCGGCCGGCGGGAGGTCCCGGCGGACCGGCCGGACCGGCCGATCGACGGTGGGCGGCGGCACCGGCGGCGCGCCGACGTCGTGGTACGCGGTGGCGTCGATGTCGTCCCGGGCCCCGGAGACCATGACCAGCCGCGACTGTGCCGCCTCCGACATGGCCCGGCCGACAGCGATCTCCGGATCCACGTGGCAGCCGAAGCCGCCGAAGGTGACCGGCAGGTCGGGGGACCAGATCGAGGCGGCGTAGCAGGGCACGCCGACCGCGTTCGTGATGTCGCAGACCTCCACCCAGCAGCCGGCCCGCACCAGCGCCTCGTGCACGGTGCGGGTCATCGCGTTCGTGGCGGTGCCCGGATCGGTGTAGGTGCGCTCGGCGAGCGGCGAGGTGCAGTAAGGGGCGATGCAGTCGCGCTCTACGACCTCCAGCAGGGCGTGCAGGCTGGCCTCGGCGAAGGTGTTGCCGGTGGCCAGCCCGTTGCTGCTGGGGGTGAACAGGGCGCGGTCCCAGCCCCGCCGGACGGTGAAGTCGAGTTCGATCGTGGCGCGCGGCACCAGGCAGGGCGCTCCGGTCACCAGCCCACGGCCGGCCACCCAGTCGAGGTCGACGGCGGGGGTCAGGGGCGACCGCTCCGCCAGGTGCAGCCACCGGACGTCGTACGGCAGGTCGAGCGCCTCGGCCGGGGACCGCCGGGCGGCCCCCGCCCGGAGGTTCTCGGCATGCCAGGACTCGATGCTCTCCATCACCGCGCTGACCCGGGACTGCGTCGCCGTGGCGCCGGTGCCGACGCTCACCGCCATGGTGGCTCCGACCGGCCGGTAGGCGACGTGCACCGGTAGGCCGATCTCGTCGAGCCGGGTGATGTCGGCGACCCGGGTGATCCGGAACCGGTCGAGCATGCCGCCGACCCGTGCCCAGGTCTGCTCCACAGTGGCCGTCCGGTAGGTGCCGGATCGGAACGCGATGGTCTCGGTCGTGTCAGTCATCGAGGCTCCCGGCGGGGTGCGGAGGGGAACTCAGACGATGAGGACGGCGATGATGTTGACGTTGTTGTCGGCCGCCGGCGCCACGCCACCGGCGACGGTCTCCAGCTCGGCCTCGGTCAGCTCGTTGAGGTCGACCAGCGGCACCTCGGGCACGTGCAGCACGTGCCGGCCGGGCGTACCGGACCAGTCGGCGACGATCTGCTCCTTGGTGTAGAGCGTGGCGGGCTGGGCGCGGTCGACCTCGACGGTGGCGCCGGGGGCGACCGGCAGGCCGGCCGCCGTCGCGTAGCCGGTCGGGTCGGCGAGGAGCCGCTGCAGTTCCTCGTCGCTGCGCCACACCGCGGTGACCAGTTCCGAGTACTTGGTCACGAATCTCGCGCCGTATTCCTGCTCGTCGTTGCTCATCGTTCGGTCCTTTCCTGGGGCTGCGGGCCGGGCGGTTAATTGCTGTGGCGAGAACGCTAGGAAGATCGAGGTTCGGCAATCAAGGATTTCCGCTGACTGCCATCAGAATCTGCCGCGCCGACCGGCGGGCGGCAGACATCGGTGTCAGGTGCAGCAGCACGGGCAGCAGCACGCGCAGCTGGAGTCCAGACCGGCGACGACGCTGTCCAGCTCGTCCTCGGCCAGCTCCGCCTCGGCCACCGGCAGCAGCGAGGGCACGAAGAGCACGAAGGCGCCGCTGGACTCCGCCAGCTCCCACGACTTGACCTGCACCTCGAGGTCCGGATCGGCGTCGGCGACGTCCCGGACCACCCGGACCTGCACCTCTTCGGGCAGGTGAAGGCCATAGCCGGCGAGGAACCCCCGCGGGTCCCGGTCGAGCGCCTGCTCCTTGGCCGGGTCGGCCCAGACGTCGGCGACCAGCCGGCTGTACGCGGCCACGAAGACCGCTCGATCGACATTTGTCACACCCCTGCTCCCTTCGACGGTCGGCCGCCCACGACGACACCGGGGGCGGCGACAGGCAGCGCGGGAGGGTCCGGGCCGCCGGTTCCGATTCATCGTGGGCCACCGGCCGTTCCGGCCCGCCCGACGAGTGGGAATTTCATCGAATGCGGCCGCGACAGGTCCGCGCCGCGGCGAAAGCCGGGTAATGGAAATCAACGGCGTGACGCGGATTGGCGATTCTAATGATTGTCATCAGTGTGAACAAGTAGTAATTCCTCGCCTGTCACCCGCGCGGCGCCCGCACCTACGCTGCGATCGTCGGATCGCCCACCGTGACAGCGGTCCGGCGGCTGCCGTGTTCCGTCACCGAGTGCTGCCGGAGGCCACCGTGACCATCGACGAGGTGACGACGACACCCGGCGGCCCGGCCGGGTACAGCGTGGACGAACTCGCCCGCAAGGTCGGCATGTCGCCGCGCAACATCCGCGCCCACCAGGCCCGGCGGCTGCTGCCCCCACCGGTTCGGCACGGCCGGGCCGCGCTCTACGACGACTCCCACGTCCGCCGGCTGGACGCGATCCTCGCCCTGCAGCGGCAGGGCTTCAACCTGGTCTCGATCGAGGCCATGCTCGGGGTCCGGGCCGGTGACGAGGCGCCGGACGGGCTGACCGCGATGCTGCAGCGCCTGGCCGCCGACCGTCCCGCGCTGGCCCATGCGCTGACCCGGCACGGCGTGATCGGACGAGCCGACGACGGCACCGTCCGCACCTCCCGGCCACGTCCGCTGCGCGCCGCCCTGGACCTGCATCGGGTACGGGTGGGCACGGTGCCGGCGTTGCAGACCCTCAGCGAGGTGCTGGACAGCCTCCGGCCGGTCGCCGACGATCTGGTCGCCGCCGTCACCGCCCGGCTGCTGGCCCTCGCGCCGGAGCTGGTGCGCAGCGGCAACCGATCGTCCTGGGCCGACCTCGACCGGGAGACCCTGCTGTTGACCCAGGGCGTGGTCGGCGTGCTCACCGAGGCGTTCCGGCTGGCCGTGGAGAACCAGGCCGAGGCGCACGTCGCGGAACTGCTGGAGAACCACCTCGGCACGGACGTGTGCGTGGAGGACGGCGCGGTCATCGACAACGGCTGACCGGCCCTCAGCCCGTCGCGGGCTGCCCGTCCGGCTGCCGGCTCTCCACCACGGCGTCGGACCGTTCCGGCTGGTCCACGAGTTGCCGTCGCGCCAGCCGGTGGAACAGCCCGTCGGGCTGGTCCATCAACTCGTCGTAGGTGCCCCGCTGGACGATCCGCCCCGCTTCGAGCACCACGATGGTGTCCGCCGCGCGGACCGTGGACAGCCGGTGGGCGATCACCAGCCGGGTCGCGGCCAGGTCCGCGGTGCTCCTGGTGACCACCTCCTGGGTCCGGTTGTCCAGCGCGCTCGTCGCCTCGTCGAGGAAGATGATCCGGGGCCGGGGAGCCAGCGCGCGGGCGATCAGCACCCGCTGACGCTGCCCGACGGAGAGCGTCCCGCCGCCGAACGGCACCATGGTGCTCATCCCCATCGGCAGCGCCTCCAGGTCGTCCGCGAGGCCGGCCATCCGCGCCGCCTCCCAGACCTGGTCCAGCGGGAAGCTGCCGGCGCCGCAGATGTTGTCCCGCACCGAGCCGGCGAAGAGCTGGCCGTCCTGCAGGACCACCCCGCACTGCCGGCGGACCGCGTGCACGTCGAGTTCGGCGAGGTCCTGGCCGTCGTAGAGCACCGCGCCCTGCTGCTGGCGTTCGAAACCGAGCAGCAACCGGAGCAGTGTGGACTTCCCGCAGCCGCTCGGCCCGACGATGGCGACGAACTCACCCGGGCGCACGTGCAGGTCGATGTCGACGAGCACCGGCGGCTCGTCCGGCTGGTAGGCGAAGGTGACCCGGTGCAGTGCGACCTCACCGCGCAGCTCGCCCGGGTCCACCCGGTCCGGCCGGGCCTCGGGGTCGGCGCGCAGGATGTCCCGCAGGCCGCCCAGGCGGGGCACCGCCGCGATCACTTCGACCCCGGCCGACACCAGCACGAGCAGCGCGCCGAGCAGCATCGCGAAGCTGACGTTGAGGACGAAGAAGTCGGCCGGCGTGACCCGGCCGGCGAGCGGTCCCATCAGCACGGCGAACAGGACCAGTTGACCGGCGACCGGCAGCACCGTGGCGAACGCGACCAGGCCCGCCTGGCTCTGCCGGACCCGTTGCAGCGCCGCCCGGGCCACCGCGGCCACCTCCGACCAGCGGGCGTGCGCCCGGGCCTCGGCGGCCGCCACCTTGATCTTGACGATTCCCCCGAGCAACTGGTTGGTCATCGCCGCCGCCCGGTGCTCGGCCGGAAGCGCGATCCGTTGCCGGCGGACGATCAGGACGGCGAACGCGCCGAAGGCCAGCATGGTGACGGCGACGATCCCCGCCCCCCACAGCCCGAGCACGGGCTCGACCACCAGGAGCAGGCCGAGGGTCACCGCGACGGTCGCGGCCGCGGAGACGAGCTGCGGCAGCAGCGCGCTCAGCGCCTCGCCGACGAACGAGATCCCCAACATCGAGTTGGCGATCTCACCACTGCTGCGACCGGTGAAGAACCGGGCGGGCAGCCGCATGAGCCGGTCCCAGAGCGCCAGGTGCGCGCCGGACTGCAACCGGCCCTCCAACCGCAGCAACCGCAGGTTCTGCACCACGCCGACCAGTCCCGCGACCACAGCGGCGCTGAGCATCAGCGCGAGGAAACCGAACAGGCCGTCCACCTCGCCCTGCCGGGCCAACTGGCCCAGCACCTCGCCGGTGGCCAGCGGCACGCCCAGGCCCAGCAGCGCCACGCAGGCGGCGGCGACGAGCAGCCCGCGCACGTCGCGGGCCGCACCGACGAGCCCGGCCCGCAGCAGGTGGCGCATCCGGGCGGCCTGCGGCAGCGGCGCCTGCACCTGGGTCGCCTCGGCGGCGAACGTCGCGGCGACCGTCGCGTCGATCGGCCCGTACGCCCGGGTCTCCGGGTCGACGTGGTGGTAGCGGCCCCGGCGGAACACCAGCGGCACCGCGACGGCCCGGGACGGGTCGTCGCCGGTCCGCCACCCCACGAGCGGCCCCAGGTCCCGCCGCCACCACCGGTCCGGAAGCCGCACCTCGCGCAGGAACAGGCTGGACGCCCGGGACACCGCACGCACCGCCACCCGGTCGTCAAGTGGCGCGCCGCTGCGGTCGGCCGGCTCGTTGACCGGGCTGCCCATCCCCTCGGTGACCACCCGGACCACCGAGGCCGCCCGCCCGTACCTGTCGAAGCCGGCCTCGGTGTCCGGAACCGGGAGCGCACCGCCCGCGCCGATCACCCCGAGCGACCGGCGGGCCGCCGCGGCGAGCACCTCGGCGTCGATCTGCCGGCGCCGCTCCACGCCGCTCAGCAGGGCCGCGTCGGCCTCCTCGACGCGGGTCTCCACCATCCGCAGCAGCCGCACCACGTGCTGGTCGACCGCCGACCGGAGCTGACCGCTGACCAGCAGGTCCCAGCTGCCGTGGCTCTCCACCGCGCACGGCGACTCGGCCACCACCCAGTCCCGCTCGGCGACCAGCAACAGCTCCCGCTCCCCCGACATCTCCGCCGGACCGCCGTCGTTGCGGCGCAACTGCCCGCCGGCGCTGCGCAGCCACCAGGCACCGCCGGTGGAGACGAGGGCGCTCCCCTGTGCCAGCGACACGATCTCGCGCCCGCTCAGGGTGGACGCCTCCCGGGGCGCCTGCCCGCGGCGCAGCGCGTCGGCGACGGCCACCAGCACCAGGTCCACCGCCGCGACCAGCTCCGTTGCGGCGGTCCGCGCACGCGGCGACGGCCCCTCGTCGGTCGGCCCACCGAGCCGGACGTGCCGCTCCAGCAGGGAGAGGTGCCGCTGGGACAGCGCCCGCAGCTCCGCGCCGGGCAACGGCACCAGGATCAACTGCCA
>JAEZCL010000200.1 GCA_023433585.1 Pseudomonadota bacterium | reverse complement strand
GCGGGTGGCGGTGACGGTGGCGGTGCTCGCGCTGCTGGTGCTCATCGGCTCGCGGCTGAACCTCGAGGCGGTCTCCTTCGGGCAGAGCGCGGCGCAGTTCAACGCCCCCGCCGCGCAGCGGCTGATCAGCCGCGCGCAGATGGCCCGCATCGAGGCGGCGCTGGACGTCTATCGCCTCGAGGCCGGCGAACTGCCGGACGGGCTGTCTCGACTCGTGGAGGCCGGGCTGCTCACCGAGCCCGACGTGCGGCACCCCTGGCGCGCGCCCTACCACTACCGGCGCACCGACACGGGCTTCGTCCTCCTTCCGCCGCTCCGCTAGAAATCTCGCCCTCCGCCGGATGAAGGCCCCTCGGCGCGGTGTTATGGCCTCTGCGGCAGGTGAAGGCGGCGGCCCGCCTGCGCATGATGGAGTCCGCCGGCCCTGCGCCCGCCTGGCCGCTCGTCGCATCGAGAGGCCCGGAGCATCAAGCAGTAGGGCAGCAGGGCAGTGACAGCGCAGCATGGCGCCCCCGGCGAACTCCGGGGACTGGAGCAAGACCCGATTGCAGACAGACCGAGCGCAGAAGATGGAGCACACCACCGCGAAGGTGAACCTGGGGGACAACGCAGTGGCCCAGGCGGTGTGCGGCAACCACAACGAGAACCTGAAGCTCATGGAGCGCAGGCTCGGGGTGCGGGTGGGGATGCGCGGCACGGACCTGACCCTCTCGGGGTCGCCGGAGGAGGTGTCCTTTGCGGCGCGCCTCATCGACGAGCTCGCGGGGATGGCGCGCGCGGGACGCAGCCTCTACCTGCAGGACGTGGAGCAGGCCATCAAGGTGATGGGCCAGGGTGAGGAGCGCGTCCGCGACCTCTTCATGGGCCCCGTCCTCAACCGCGGCACCGGCCGTCAGGTGTCGCCGAAGAGCCTCGCGCAGAAGCGGTACGTGGACGCCATCCGCAACCACGACATCGTCTTCGGCATCGGGCCGGCGGGAACGGGCAAGACCTATCTCGCCATGGCCATGGCCATCGCCTACCTGCAGGAGCGGAAGGTCAAGCGGATCATCCTCGCGCGGCCGGCGGTGGAGGCGGGCGAAAAGCTGGGCTTCCTCCCCGGCGACCTGGCGGAGAAGGTGAACCCCTACCTGCGCCCTCTGTACGACGCCCTGCACGACATGATGGACGTGGGCCGCGCCGCGCAGTTGGTGGAGCAGGGGGTGGTGGAGGTCGCGCCCTTGGCGTTCATGCGCGGGCGGACCTTGAACGACGCGTACGTCATCCTCGACGAAGCGCAGAACACCACCGTGGAGCAGATGAAGATGTTCCTCACCCGCCTGGGCTTCCACTCCAAGACGGTGGTGACCGGCGACGTGACCCAGGTGGACCTGCCGTCCGGAAGGATGAGCGGGCTCACCCACGCGCAGCGGATCCTTTCCGGCGTGCCCGGCATCGCGTTCTCGCAGTTCACGGACGTGGACGTGGTCCGGCACCCGCTCGTGCAGGCGGTCATCCGCGCGTACGAGGTCTCGGACGCCCAGGATGCGGCAGCGAAGGTCCAGGCCTCCGCAGCGCAGACGGCGGAAGAGGCCCAGACCCCTGAGGCGGCCGGCGAGCCTGCGGTGGTGTCGGATGATTCGGCACCCCAGCGGGCTGGCGAGCCTGCGTCTCCTTGAAGCGGTGAGGGCGCCCGTCTAGGTTGCCGCGCATGTCGGACCCGACTCCCAAGGGAACGGCGCCCCGGGGCCGGACTCCGTTTGATGTGTTGGCGGAGAAGCTCACGCTCCCCGCCAGCCTCAGTGGGCGCTTGACCCACATCATCTTGCTGATCGCGGTGGCGGTGTCCGCCTCCTTCTTCATTTCCCCGGGCCTGCGCCAGCAGCAGGTGCCGCAGTTGGGGACTGAAGATCTGGGCCGCCCCTACCGCAGCCCGTCTCCCGCCGGGTTCAAGGCTGGGCGGGACTACGAGATCGTGGACCGGGCCGCCACCGAGCAGGCCCGCCAGAACGCACGCGCTGCGGTCCGCCCCGTGTACGACTTCAACCCCGCCGTCTCCGGCGAGGTCCGCCAGGCGGTGAAGGACGCGTTCCTCGCCATGCAGGACGTGGTGGCCAAGCACCGCGCGGAGCAGGAAGCGCAAGCCCAGGCCGATGCCGCGGAAGCCAATGGCCACAAGGCCAACGGCAACGGGGCCCTGAAGAAGAAGCCGCCGGATCCGAAGGCGGCGGAGGAGGCCCTCACCGCGCTGCTCAAGAACGAGCGCAAGACCTTCGAGCAGAAGCTTCTGCCCATTGACGACGACGACTGGAACGAACTGGTGAAGCACCGGTTCGCGCCGCAGTTGGAGGCGGCGGCGCTCTTGCTTCTGGAGCGGGCCTACGCGGGTGAGCGCGGTGCCTTGCCCCTGGCGGCGTCGCGGGACGAACTGTCGCAGGTGGAGGGCGGCATCATCACCATCCGGGATGTGGCCTCCCGGAAGGAGCGGCAGAGCCCGGTGACCGAACCCGCGGTGCTCGACGTGCGCGAGGCCATGGGCGAATTGGACCGGTTCGCGTCCGTACCCGGCAACATCCTGCCGGATTCGCCCATCCCCCTGCGGCGCGCGGTGCTGCGGCTGGCGAAGAGGCAGGTGCGGCCCAACCTGACCGTGAAC
>JAEZCL010000115.1 GCA_023433585.1 Pseudomonadota bacterium | reverse complement strand
GCGCCAGGCCGACATAGCGCACCCTCACCCGCCCCACGCCCTGATTCAGCAGGCCCAGCTCCTCGGCGGCGCCGCGCGACAGGTCGATGATCCGCCCGTCCACGAACGGCCCCCGGTCATTGAGGCGCAGAATCACGCTGCGCCCGTTCGACAGGTTCGTGACCTCCACCAGTCCCGGCAGCGGCAGGGTCTTGTGCGCGGCGGTCAGGGCGTTCTGGTCGAAGATCTCGCCCGTGGCGGTGGAGCGGCCGTGGAACCCCGGTCCGTACCAGGACGCCTCGCCCACCTCGTCATAACCGGGCTGATGGGCGGGATGATACCAGCGGCCCCGGATCTGATAGGGCCGCATCGTGCCGCTGACGATCGGCGCCGGGTCGGTCACCACCGGCGGCGTCAGCCCCCCATGACGCGGCAGGTCGCGCCCGCCGGTGGCGCAGGCCGCCATCGCCAGCATCAGCCCGGCCGCCAGGCCGATCCGCAGGGTCCGTCCCCAGTTCGTCATCCGGTCGGTCAAGCCGCGTCACTCCATGAATGCGGACCCCATGATCGCCGTGATTTTTTCCGCTTTGGTTAACGCCCCCCTTCCCTGCTATGCAGCCCGTCCCGGACAGGTGGCCGAGTGGTTTAAGGCAGCGGTCTTGAAAACCGCCGTGGGTGTGAGCCCACCGTGGGTTCGAATCCCACCCTGTCCGCCATCATTCGTCTCGCGCTTGTTTCGTTTGTTCAAACGACCGGCCCCGCTGGCGCCCATGAGGCGGGGCGGATAGGTTCGGGGGCGCCTGGCGGGATCGCGTGGGCGGCGATGATGATGGGGCAGAATCAATGACGCACACATCGGGCCGGACCGTTCGGATGCGCTCGCTGTATCTGGCGGGGGCGGCCGCGCTTGTGCTGGCCGGCTGCACCGATCCGGCGGAAGCGCCCGCGCCCGCTCAGCAGACGGAGGCCGGCGACGTGGTCACGCTCACCGCAGAGGAACAGGCCGCGGGGTGGCGGCTGCTGTTCAACGGCCGCGACTTCACCGGTTGGCGCGTCTATCGTGGCGGGGCGCCCGCCGAGCCCTGGAGGGTCGAGGACGGGGCGATCATGTTGGCCGGGGGCGGCGGCGGCGACATCGTGACGGACGAGGAATTCGGCCCGTTCGAGCTGTCTCTGGAATGGCGCATCTCTCCCGGCGGCAACAGCGGCGTCATCTATCTGGTCAAGGAGACCGAGGCGGCCGACACCGTCTGGCGCACCGGGCCGGAATATCAGGTGCTGGACGACGACGCGCACCCCGACGGCCGCATCCCCTCGCATCGTTCGGGTGCGTTGTTCGATTTCGTCGAGCCGCTGGCGGACGCGGCCAATCCCGTGGGCGAATGGAACGAAACGCGCATCGTCTTCACCGGAGACCGCATCGAGCACTGGCTGAACGGCCGTCTCACGGCGGAGTCCAGCTATGGCGACGACGCCTGGCGCGCGGCGGTGTCGCGGACGAAATTCCGGGACATGCCGCTGTTCGGAACCTTCTCAACCGGTCGCATCGCCCTGCAGGATCACGGCGACCCGGTCTGGTACCGCAACATCAGGATCAGGCCGCTTCAGGAAGGCTGAGCGCCCAGATATTCGCGCCACTCCGAAATGGTCTACCGGACCTCCAGCCCGAGCGAGGCGGCGGCGGCGCGCACATGCGCCATCGCCTCGGGCGTGGGGCCGGGATAGGGGCCGGAGGTGGGCTGATTGCCCATGTAGCCGATGTCCTCCCAGCCCTCCGGCGTCGTGTAGTAGGCCCCCAGCGTGAGCCCGCGCATCAGGGCGAAGAACTCACCGGGCTTCTCCAGCCCCGGCTTCACACGATCCCTGAAGGCGATGTCCTCGACGATGGCGCGCTGGACGGCCGGATTCGCCTGGGCGAAGCGGCGGCCGCCGCCCCGGGCGCAGCTTTCCCGGTCCAGCCACGCCAGTCCCGGAACGATCAGGGCGCGGTCGCGCTGCTGCGCCGGATAGGGCGCGCTGACCCACTCGTCGAGGAAAGCCGCCACCCCCACCTGGGACGCGGAGGGCGCGTCCCCTTCGGCGGGCAGGATCAGGTCCGCCAGCGCCGCCGCCGTCTCCAGCTCCGCCTCGTTCAGCGTCAGGGGCCAGGGAACGACCGGGTCCAGCAGATCGGGATCGGTTCCATAGCCGGGACCCGTGATCGGCCGCGGCGCGGGCCAGCTCAACCCATCGCCGCACGCCGCCAGCGGGCCGCTGGCCAGCACCGCCGTGAACCAGCGCAGCGTGGTGCGGCGGTCGACAGACACAAGAGGCGCCCTGTCCGCGTCCATGACGTTTCTCCCCTAGAGTTCGCCTGAGCGCAGGCGCCCGGCGATATGGTCGCCCGTCCTCATGGACAGGGCCAGGATGGTCAGCGTCGGGTTCTTGTGCGCCTTGGAGACGAACACCGAACCGTCCGAGAGATAGAGATTGTCCACGTCCCAGGCGCGGCCATGGCTGTCGGTGACGGACTCCCGCGCATCGGCGCCCATGCGCGCGGTGCCGACCTCATGGATGATCTCGCCGCCCACCGAGATCGCCTCGTCCGGCGGCCGGGCGTCCGAGGTGACGGTCCCGCCCAGCGCGTCCACCAGTTCGCGCATGGCCTGCTGGAAATGCACCACCTGGTTCAGCTCGTGGTCCGACCAGGCGAAATGGAATTTCAGCACCGGAATGCCGAAACGGTCCTGGGTGTCCGTGTCGATCTCGCAGAAGGAATTGGCGTTGGGGATCATCTCCCCGCGTTGGGTCAGGCCGATGGCCGCGCCATACCCTTGCTTCACCGAACGGCGCAGGTCGGGACCATAGCCGTCGGTCCAGCCGAACCCGCCCACGCCCGGCTCGCGGAACCCGCCGCCGGTCTCCACGTGATAGCCGCGCGGGAAATCGAGCCGGCCGGCGGCCTGCTCTCCATACAGCCAGAAGGGGATGTAGGTGTGCAGCCCCATCGCCCCGTCCTCGTTGTAGATCGGCCGCCCCTCCAGCGCCGGGATGTGAGCCGAGACGTGCGAACCCACCGTGTCCATCAGGTTGCGCCCCACCTGTCCGCTGGAGTTGGCCAGCCCCTCCGAGCGCCCGTTGGGCTGGGAGTTCAGCAGGATGCGCGCCGTCTCGCCCGTGCTGGCCGACAGCACCACCACCCGCCCCCTCGCCTCGCGGTGCGCGCCGGTCGCTTTGTCGATGTAACGCACGCCCCTGGCCTTGCCGGACGCATCCAGGGTCACCTCATAGACCATCGCCCCCGTCTGCACGGTGAGGTTGCCCGTGGCCTTCGCCCAGGGGATCAGCGAGGTGGTGGTCTGGAAGGCCGCGCCGATGGAGCAGCCCCGCCCGCAGCCCGAGGCCCAGTAGCAGGCATGCCGGTCGCCCACGTCGCGGGTCAGGATGGCGCGCCGCGCCGGGACCACCGGGATGCCCAGCTTGTCCCCCGCCGCCTTCATCAGGATCTCCCACGCCCGGGGGCGGGGCGGCTCATGCAGCACGCCCGGCCCGGAATCGGGATGGTTCTCAAGCCCCAGATTGGCGCCGTAAACGCCCACCACCGTCTCGGTTCGGTCGTACCAGGGCGCCAGGTCGTCGTAGGTGATGGGCCAGTCGACGCCCAGCCCGTCGCGCGACCGGGGCTTGAAGTCGTATGGCCCCATGCGGAACGAATTGCGCGCCCAGTGATTGGTGCGCCCGCCCAGCATGCGCGAGCGGAACCACATGAAATCCGAACCCTCGGCCACCGTGTAGGGCTCGTCCGGCACCTGCCAGCCGCCGTCGGCTATGGCGTCGTAATAGCCGAAGGGCTTGTCGGGCGTGCCGGACCCCCGCAACGGCGCGTCGCGCGAGAGATTCAGCATGGGCGCCTCGTCCGGGCTGTAGTCGCGCCCCGCCTCCAGCATCAGCACCTTGGCCCCGGCGCGCGTGAGCGTCCAGGCGATCATGCCGCCCCCCGCGCCGGAGCCTACCACGACCGCGTCGAACGTCTCCAGCGACTGGCTCATGCAGACAACTCCCCTTCCCCACGAGAAACTCTAACCCGAACGCTCTCCGACGCCACAGAAAAGCGACGAGGAAATTCGGCAGGGCGACGGCGGTGAACCCTTGGCGTCGCCGACGGTTATGTCCGGCGAAAGAGAACGCAAGACAGGAAGGCGACCGCCCTATCTCGCCGTCACCGACGGCAGGTCGGCGTCTCTCCCGAATGAAGGAGCGCCGTCATGGCTGCACGCCCTACCTGGCAGGGTCATCTGAAACTCTCCCTCGTGACCTGTCCGGTCGCCCTGTATTCGGCCGTCACCTCGGCCGGGCAGGTGCGCTTTCACCTGATTAATCCGGACACCCACAACCGCATCCGCATGACGCCCACCGATCCCGACACCGGGCCGATCGAGCGTTCGGACCTGGTCAGGGGCTATGAGGTGTCCAAGGATGAATATGTCCTGTTCGACGACGCCGACTTCGATCAGGTGAAGCTGGAGAGCACCCGGACGATCGCCATCGACCAGTTCGTCGACGAGGCCGACATCGATCGGCGCTACTGGGACGATCCCTATTACCTCGTGCCGCAAAAGGGGCCTGAGGCCGAGGCGTTCGTGGTCATCCGCGACGCCATGAAGGCGGCGGGCAAGATCGCCATCGGCTGCCTGGTTCTACGCGGGCGCGAGCGACAGCTGGCGCTGGAGCCGTGGGAGTCCGGCCTGATCGCCTACGCCCTGCGGCCTCATGAGGAGTTGCGTGACGCGGACGAGTTCTTCGACGACATTCCCGAGGTGAAGGCCGACAAGGACATGGTTGAAATCGCCACGCGCATCATCAATCAGAAGCATGCCGAATTCGACCCGACCCGCTTCCGCGACCGCTACGACGATGCGCTGCGCAAGATGATAAAGGCCAAGCAGAAGGGTCAGGGCCTCGTCACGGCGGCCGAGCCCGAGGACACCAATGTCATCGACCTGATGGAGGCGCTGAAGGCCAGCTTGAAGGGATCGTCCTCGGCGCGGAAGTCTCCGGCCAGGAAGCCCGGCGCCAAGAAATCCTCGACCCGCAAGACCGCATCCAAATCAAAGGCGGCCTGAGGCGGGGGAGTCGCATCCCCCATCCGCCTAGAGCCTGATCCGTTGAGATGGCATCGCTTCGCGATTTCATCGATGCGGTGAATCAGGCTCCAGATAAAAGCGAGAGCATGATTCACGCTTCAGCCGGAACCGCTGCGCGGTTCCGTCTAAAACGATCATGCTCTAAAGCCCCAGCTTGCGCATCGCGGGCCTCAGCGGCGCCTGGGCTTTGCGGAAGTCGCGCCAGGGGTCGGGCTTCTTCAGCAGGGCTGCGGCGGACTGCAGGGTGAAGGCGGCCGGGTTCAGGCCCTTGCGGACCTGGGGCCAGGCCAGCGGCGTGGCGATGGTCGCGCCAGGCCGCGCACGCGGCGACCACGGCGCGACGGCGGTGGCCATCCGGCCGTTGCGCAGATAGTCGAGAAAAATCTTCCCGCCCCTGGCCTTCTTGGCCAGGGTGGTCGTGAACCGATCCGGATGGGCCGCCTTCAATGCCTCGGACGCCGCCCTGGCGAACGCCTTGGCCTGGTCCCAGTCCACGCGGCTGCGGCTGTCGGCGCGGATGGGAGCCACCACATGGAGCCCCTTGCCGCCGGTGGTCTTGACGAAGGGCGTCAGGCCCAGGTCTTCGAGAAACGGCTTCAGAAGCCGCGCGGCCTGGATGACGTCCGCGAAATCCAGCCCCTCGTCGGGATCCAGGTCAAAGGTGATCTGTTCGGGCGTTTCGGGATCGCCCGGCTTGCAACCCCAGGGGTGCAGCTCCAGCCCGCCGGACTGACCGACGGCGGCCAGACCGCCCGCGTCGGCGACCGCCACATAAGGCTTTCGGGCCTTCACATCGATCAGCCGGAGGCGCGGGTTGTGGCCGGGCATGGCGTGGCGCTGAAAGAACCGTTCGCCTTCTATCCCATCCGGCGCCCGCACGATGGACACTGGACGGTCGGCCACATGGGCCAGGATCCGGTCGGCCGCCTGTTCATAATAGCGGGCCAGGTCGGCCTTGGTGACCGGCGGGCGGCCATCGTGCGCCGGCCACAGCACCTTGTCCGGATTGGAGATGGTGACGCCGGCGACGATCACCTTGTCCCTTGCGTTCCGCGCGGCGGGAGACCGCGCAGCGGCGGGGGCCGAGGCGGGCGGCTGGGGCTCGGCGGTGACCTCCTTGGCCGGCTTGTCCTCGCGCAGCCCCTTGTAGGCGGCCTGCCGCACCGATCCGCTCTCGGTCAGGCCCGCGTGTTCGATCTCGGCCACCAGCACAGGCTTCAGCCAGTGGATGTCGCGTCCCCCCTTGGGCGCGCCCTCGCCGGTGAACGGGCTGCGGTCGGCGGCGGCGGCCTTCAGGGCCGGGATCAGGGATCGGCTCAGAACGGCGGAGAATCCCGTTCCCACCCGGCCCATGTAACGCAGCCCGTCATCCGTCTTCACGCCCACCAGCAGCGAGCGCAGGCGCGCGCCGCCCTCGGACGACCAGCCCCCGATCACCACCTCGTCCCGGCCCCGGCACTTGGACTTGACCCAGGTCGCGGTGCGCCCCGCCTTGTATTTCGCGTTCAGGGATTTGGAGATCACGCCTTCCAGGTCCATGCGGCAGGCGCTCTTCAGCACCGCCTCGCCGGACGAGGCGAAATGGTCCACATAACGCAGGTTCGGCCCCGCCTCCCCCACCCGATTGCAATAGGCCATGAGCCGCGCCTTGCGGTGCGACAGCGGCAGGCCGCGCAGGTCCTCGTCGCCCTCGAACAGCAGATCGAAGGCGAAATAGATCAGCGCGTCGGTGCGCCCCTCCGCGATGGCCGCCTGCAACGCGGAGAAATCCGGAGCATGATCGTCGTTCAGGGCGCACAGCTCCCCGTCGATCACCGCCTCGGGCCAGGCCGCCGCCTGGCGGGCCAGAACCGGAAATTTCGCCGTCCAGTCCAGACCGCTCCGGGTGCGCAGCACCGCCCGCCCCCCGCCGACGGCGATCTGGATGCGATAGCCGTCGAACTTGATCTCGTGCGCCCAGCCGGGCCTGGAGGGAGGATGGTCCGCCGTCTGGGCGAACTGAACGGGGATGAAGGCGCGGGGTTTTCCCGTGCTCGGCTTCGGCTTCTGAATCTTGGGGCTGGGCGACTTGCGTGTGGCGGGCCGTGATGATGTCCAGCTCCGCGCGCCTTTCACGCCCTGCGTGATTTCGGCCAGGGAGCGGCCGGTCGTCACCGAGGCGTCGATCTCCATAAGGGCGTCCCCTTCGCCGGCCACGGCGTGGTCGTCCTTCTCCTTCACCAGCAGCCAGTTCTCACGTTTGGACCGTTTGCCCCGGTCGGTCTTCAGCCGGATCAGGGCCCACCCGCCCCTCAGACGTTCGCCGGCCAGATCGATCTTGAGCACGCCCTTGCGCAGCGCCGCCTCCACATCCGTGTCTCGCGGCGTCCAGCTCCCGACGTCCCACATCTGCACCGTGCCGGCGCCGTAGTTCCCTTTCGGAATGGTCCCTTCGAAGCCGCCGTAATCGAGGGGATGGTCCTCGACCTCCACCGCCAGCCGCTTGATTGACGGGTCGCGCGACGGGGCCTTGGTCACCGCCCAGGACTTCAGCACCCCGGCATGCTCCAGGCGCAGATCATAATGCAGGCGCGTGGCCGCATGACGCTGGATCAGATACTTCAGGCCTTTGGCCGTGCGCGCCGCGCCCTTGTGCCCGGAAGGCTCCGGCGTGCGGGAGAAGTCTCGTTTTGCGCGATAGGTCTTCAGCTCAGCGGGCATGGACGATGGCTCCTTCGCGTCCCTAACGCCCGAGGATCAGCTTCGGCGCCCAAAGTCGTTTGATGCGTTGAATCCGCTCAAAGGAGGACATCATGCCCGAACGACAGAGCCAGGGGCGCAAGGACAACGGCGCCATTCCCGGAGGCAAGCCGGACGCCGCCACCTCAGACGAGGCGGTCCGGCGGGTGGGGCGCGACTCTCAGCGAAAGGCGGGGCCGGACGGCTCGGACGCTCGGGAGATCGGCGACACCTTCAAACAGCGCCCGGCGGACAGGACCTGAGTCCCGGGATCACCGCCTCCCGTCCTCACCCATCGGCCAGGGCGCGGTAGATCATCGGGCGCAGCGCCTCGCGCACAGGCACGGCGCTGGACGGCATCAGCTGGGTCATCAGCACGACCGATAGGCCCAGGCCGGGAGTGCACCAGAATCCGGTGCTGGCCGCCCCGCCCCATCCGTATTCACCCGCAGATCCCGGTCCCACATCGTCGTTCAGCCGGGTCACGCCGCCCAGGGCCTGGGCGAACACGCCGTCGCCCAGGCCGAATTGCGCCAGGGCGGGGCGGATGACGTTCTGCGGGCCATGAGGGGTCATGAGCAGCCGCGTCGATTCGGCGCCCATCACGCGAACGCCGTCGACGGCGCCGCCTCCGGCCAGCATGTCGGCGAAGCGGCCATAGTCCGACAGGCTGGACACCAGGCCGCCGCTGCCGCTGTCGGCCAGAGGCCGGTTGAGGGGCGCCCGCTCGCCGCCGTCCTCCACTCGCCGCCGCGTCGCGCCGAGGCCGGTGTAGAGCCCCGTGAGGCGCCCGGCCTGTTCCTCGGGCGCGAAGAACCCGGTCGCGTCCATGCCCAGGGGATCGAAGATGCGGCGGTCCAGGAAACGGCTCAGCCGTTCGCCGCTGATGCGCTCGATGACCAGGCCCGCGATGTCCAGGCCATAGCCGTAACGCCAGCCGGCGCCCGGTTGAAATTCCAGCGGAATGCGCCCCAGCCGCCGGGCGAACTCGCCCAGCCCGCCGATGGCGGGATCGTACATCCAGGCTGCAGCCACCAGACCGGCTTCGCGGTACAGCGGCGCGGTCGCCCCGTCGCCCCAGCTGTTGCCGAGGCCGCAGGTGTGGGTCAGCAGATGCCCCACGGTCATGGTCCGCGCAGGCTCCAGCCTGTCCAGCCCGCCGGCCATGGCCTGGAGATCGGCGAACTCGGGCACATGCTCGGCGACCGGCGTGTCCAGCGTCAGCCGCCCGTCCTCGATGAGCAGCACCGTCGCGGCGGCGACCACGGGCTTGGTCATGGAGTAGATCCGATAGAGCGATCCCGGCCCCACCGTCTCCACGCCCGCGATGTGCGCTTCGGCCAGCACCCGGCCATGGCGGGCGATTCGCAGCGAGGCGAACGGCAGATCGCCGTCTTCGACGAAGCGCCGAAGGCGTGCGACGACCGGATCAAGCCCCGCGACCTGCGCCGACGACGCCCCCGCCACGGCTACGGCCGCTCCGCAAACCATAAGGCTCCTGCGGTTCATCATGACGTTCCCTTCCCTTCGGCGGCGCCACTGGCGGGCGGCTCACGACCGGATGAATAACATTCATTCACGCGAGAGTGAATGTTGACAAGCTTTCCATCCCGTGTCCCATTGCTCGAAAGCGTCGGCGATAATGACCGGCGTTCGAGGGAGGAAATGAGATGAGGGTGATACTACTCGCGTCGGCCTGCGCTGTCGCACAGATGGCGGTGTCCATGCCGGCTTATGCATGGACCGAAGCCGAGGCCGCCGCTGCGGCCCAGGAGCGCCAAGAGCGCCAGCAAGCGGAAACCACCGAAGTCGGAGAGGTCATCGTCACCGCCACCCGCCGCGCGGAGCGGATCCAGGACGTCCCCATGAGCATCTCGACCCTGTCGCAGGACGAGTTGAACGCCAAGGGCATCGTCGGATACGAGGGCCTGGCCTATGAGACGCCGGGCGTCGTGCTGAACCGGGCCAGCGCCAATTTCAACAACTTCACCGCGCGCGGCATCGCCACCAACGGCTATAACGCCAATCTGCAGAGCACGGTGGCCATCTACATCGATGAACTGCCGATCTCCTCGAACGGCAACTCCACCATCCTGGATCCCAGTCTTTACGACGTGGAGCGGATCGAGTTCCTGCGCGGGCCTCAGGGGACGCTGTTCGGCTCGGGCTCGCTGGCCGGCGCCCTGCGCATTCTGACCCATGCGCCCGACCCCAACGGCTTCGAGGCCTCGTTCCTGGCCGACATCGGCGTGACGGGTTCGGATTCCCTGCGTCAGCGCTACAACGCCATGGTCAACATCCCGCTGGTCGAGGACAAGCTGGCGCTGCGGATCGTCGGCTTCACGCGCGACGAGGAAGGCTATCTGAACAATATCGGCACGGGCATCGAAAACTCGAACGCTCTGGAAAGCTGGGGCGGCCGGGCCACCCTGCTGTGGGAGCCGACGGACCGGCTGTCGATCCAGCTTCGTTATTCGCAGGAGGAGAGCGACCCGCAGGACTCCTCGCTGGTCAATCCGACGCTGGGAGAGGACACGCGCCGTTCGGACAGGCCGGACAGGTTCTCGGGCGTCATGACGAACTATAATCTGACGCTGGGATATCAGTTTGACGGCGCCAGGCTGACCAGTTCGTCGACCTGGTCCGACTACGACGCCCTGTTCCACGTCGACCTGGCCGGCACCTTCGCCCAGGCCATTCCTTTCGCCCTGGACGCCGACGCCTGGGACGAGACCTTCGTGCAGGAGATGCGGCTGGTGTCCGATCCCGGCGGGCGGTTCGACTGGGTGCTGGGCGGCTTCTATTTCGAGCGTCGCCGCGACGTGGATTTCAACTACCGGTCCTCCCCGGAATTCCTGGCGGCGCGCGGCATCACCGGGCTTCCCGATGAATATTACTCGCGCTCGCACAGCTACTCCATCATGCATGAGCGGGCGATTTTCGGTCAGTTGACCTATCGTTTCACGGACGACCTGTGGATCACGGGCGGCCTGCGATACGGCAGCACCGACGCCCAGGGCTTCACCGAAGCGGGCGGCTACTCCAGCAACTACCTGACCAATGCGCTGTTCTGGATTCCAGGGCCGCTGACCGTCACGCCGGGCGCCGGCGCCACGGGCGTCAAGGTCGAAGAGACCGGGCCGTCCTACCGCGCCAGCATCTCGTGGCGGCCGACGCCTTCGATCACCACCTACGCGACGGTGGCCACCGGCTTCCGCGGCCCGATCGTCAACGCCTGGGCCGGCTCGGTCAGCGCCCTTGATCCGACCGATCTGGTCATTCCCTTCGGCGCCGATTCCGACGAGCTGATCAGCTATGAAGTGGGCCTCAAGGGACGCTGGTTGAACGGTCGTCTGGCCGCCAATCTGGCGCTCTACCACATCGACTGGAACGACATTCAGGTTCAGGCCAACCGGGTTTCGGACCAGGTGCAGTTCGCCACCAACATCGGCGGCGCATACAGCCAGGGCCTGGAGTTCGAGTTCATGGCCATCCCGGCCACGGGCTGGACCATCGCCCTGAACGGCGCGATCAACAACGCCGAGGTGGACACCCTGACGCCTCAGGAAGCCGCCATTTCCGGCGCGGTCATGGGCGCGCGCCTGTCGGGCCCGCGGTTCTCGGGCTCGTTCCTGGTCAACTACAACTTCGACCTGTTCGACACGGCCGAGGGCAACGCCTCGGTGGCGGTGATCCATGTGGGCGACTTCCCCGGGTCGTTCCCGAACGTGCCGGGCCAGCCGGGCGTGGTCAGCCCGACCTATGACTGGACCGACGAATACACCATCGTGAACGCCACCCTGGCCGCGGCCTTCGACCGGTTCACCATCGGCGCCTATGTCGAGAACCTGTTTGACGACCGGTCGATCAACTACGTCCACCCCGAAGCCTTCGTGGACGGCAAATACGGCGTGAACCGTCCGCGCACGGTCGGCGTGCGCCTGGGGTATCGCTTCTGATGGCGGTTTCAAACTCAGCGGTCCCGGGCGCGCCTTCCGCGCGTCCCGGAGCCCGGGCCTGGATCGTTCTAGCGATCCTGTGTTTCGTCTATGTGCTGAACTTCCTGGACCGGCAGCTGCTCGGGATTCTGGCCAAGCCGATCCAGGATGATCTGGGCGTCACCGACGGCCAGCTGGGGCTCCTGACCGGTTTCTATTTCGCGCTGTTCTACTGCTTCCTGGCCATCCCGGTGGGCTGGCTGGCCGACCGCACCAACAGGAGCAAGGTCCTGGCTGTCGCCTGCGGCGTATGGAGCGCGGCGACCGCCGCCTGCGGCATGGCTTCCGGCTACCCTCAACTGGCGCTCGCGCGGATGGCCGTCGGCGTCGGCGAAGCCGGCGGGGTGCCGCCGTCCTATGCGATCATCTCGGACTATTTCCCGCCCGGATCCCGGGGCACGGCGCTGAGTCTGTTCAACATGGGTCCGCCCATCGGCATGGCTCTGGGCGTCGCTTTCGGCGCCTCGATCGCCTCATCCTATTCCTGGCGCTTCGCCTTCATCTGGGTCGGCGTCGTCGGAATCATCACCGCCCTGGTCGTTTGGTTCTTCGTGCGTGAGCCCAAAAAAGGCGGACTGGACGTCCAGCCCGCCGAGACGGCCGTCACCCCGGCCGATCCCGCTGCGCCGCCCGCGAAGCCGGGCTTCTGGGCGACCTGCAAGATGTTCTTCACCGATCCGGTGCTGCTGCGCTGCTCGCTGGCCTGCGCCGCGACCCAGTTCATCACCTACGCCCTGCTCGGGTTCGCGGTCCTGTTCCTGATGCGCGAAAAGGGCATGACGCTCGAGGATGTGGCCGTCTGGTACGCCCTGCTGATCCTGATCGGCGCCAGTGCGGGGATGCTGGTCTCCGGCCGCCTCGTCGACCTGTTCGCGCGGCGCTGGAAATCGGCCTACGGCTATGTCCCGGCCATCGGGCTGGCTCTGGCGGTGCCGCTTTTTGTCGGCTTCATCTGGGCCCCGAGCTGGCAGTTGGCGCTGGCCTTCCTGCTTCTGCCGATGGGCTTGAACTACTTCTATCTGTCCCCGGCGGTGACGCTGGTCCAGGAAGAGGTGCGTCCCGACCAGCGTGTGCTCGCCGGCGCCCTGCTGCTGCTGGTGATGAACATGGTCGGCCTGGGCTTCGGGCCGACCTATCTCGGCTTCGCCAGCGACTTCTTCGCCCGGACCAATCCGGACAATTCGCTCCAGCTGGCCTTCTACACCCTGACGCCGTTCTACGTGCTCGCCATCGGGCTGTTCCTCTGGCTGGCCCGGGCGCTGCGGCGACAGTCACAGTCGCGGGAGGTCGCGCAATGATGCGCCCCATCACCGGCGCCCTGACGGCGCTCCTCCTCATGGCCGGCGCCGCCGTCGCCGGGGCGGACCCGGTCGTGACCGCGCCCGCCGGGGCCGTGCGGGGCGAAGCCCTGAACGGCCTGGACGTCTTCAGGGGCATTCCCTACGCCGAGGCCCCCACGGGCCGCCTGCGCTGGCGCCCGCCGGTGACGGCGGCGCACTGGGACGGCGTGCGCGACGCGACCCGGTTCGGCCCCGCCTGCCACCAGCCGCCTTCGCGGCCCGGCAGCATCTATGCGCCCGCCGAGACGCCGGTGATGAGCGAGGACTGCCTGTCGCTGAACGTCTGGGCGCCCGAGAATGCCGAGAACGCGCCGGTGTTCGTCTGGATTCACGGCGGCTCCCTGACCGGCGGCACGGGCAGCGAAGCCATGTACGACGGAGCCCGCATGGCGGCTGAAGGGCTGGTGGTGGTGACCATCAACTACCGCCTGGGCGTGCTGGGCTATCTGGCCCATCCGCAGCTCAGCGAAGAGTCGCCGGACGGCGTGTCGGGCAACTACGGCCTGCTGGACCAGATCGAGGCCCTGCGCTGGGTCAACCGCAACATCGCCGCCTTCGGGGGCGATCCGGACAATGTCACCATCGCGGGCGAATCCGCCGGGGCGCTGTCGGTCATGTACCTGATGGCCGCGCCCGCCGCGCACGGCTTGTTCCACAAGGCGGTGGCCCAGAGCGCCTACATGATCTCGACCCCGGCCTTGAAGGAGACGGTCCACGGCACGCCGTCAGCCGAGGCGGCGGGCCTGGCGCTCAGCCGCCAGATCGAAGTGCGCGGCCTCGCCCGGCTGCGGGCCATGGACCCGCAGGCCCTGACCGTCCAGGCGGCCATGAACGGCTTCCTGCCCTTGGGCAATGTGGACGGCCATGTGCTGCCCGCCCAGATCGTCGACGTCTTCGACCAGGGCCGACAGGCGTCCGTGCCGATCCTGGCCGGGTTCAACGAGGGCGAAATCCGCTCGCTGCGCTTCCTGCTGCCGCCGCAACCGGCCAGCGGCGAAGCCTATGAAACGGCGATCCGCGCCGCCTACGGCGGGCTGGCCGATCTGATGCTGGCGCGCTACCCGTCCGGGAACCTGGACGAGGCCATGCTGGCCACGACCCGGGACGCCATGTACGGCTGGACCGCCGAACGGCTGGTGCGCCGCCAGACCGAGCTGAACCGCCCGTCGTTCCTCTACTATTTCAACCACAGCTATCCGGCGGCGGACGAAGCGGGCCTGCACGCCTTCCACGCCGCCGAAATTCCCTATGTCTTCGGCAACGCCGGGCATACGCCGCCCTGGTGGCCCCGGATTCCAGAAACTGAAATAGAATCCGATCTCTCTGAGGCCATGCTGAAATACTGGGTCAGCTTTGCGCGCGACGGCGTTCCCGCCGCGCCGGGCGCATCCGCATGGACGGCTTACGGCGAAGAACGCGCCTACATGATGTTCGACGGCGCGCCTCAGCCGGGCGAGCATCTGATGCCCGGCATGTTTGAGCTGGTGGAGACGGTGGTCTGTCTTCGACGCGCCCACGGCGGCCTGCCGTGGCACTGGAACGTCGGCGTGGTTTCGCCTCCCCTGCCCGCCGGAGCGCCTGAATGTCGGTAATCCACGGCGAGATGCAGCCGTATGCGTTGACCCTCGACAAGTTCCTCGACCACGCCGCCAGATGGCGCCCGCGCACCGAGGTGGTGACCGCCTGCGATGACGGCTCCAGCATGCGGATCGGCTATGCCGAGCTGAGGCGGCGCGGGCTCAAGGCCACCGCCGCGCTTCAGGCCGAGGGTGTGCGCCCCGGCGAGCACGTGGCCACCCTGGCTTGGAACACCCAGGCCCATGTGGAGGTCTGGTACGGCGTCATGGGCATGGGGGCGGTCTGCCATACGCTGAATCCGCGCCTGACCGACATTCAGCTGGCGGACATGGCGCGCCAGTCCCGTGCCCGCATCCTGATCGCCTCGGCGGACCTGGCGCCCCTGGCCCGTCGGGTGGCGGCGCGTTCGGAACACATCGAACAGGTCCTGCTCATCGACGCGCCCGAGGACCAGGCCGAGGAGCAGGCCGACAGCTTCCGCCTGCGCGCCTTCGAGCCGCTGCTCCGGGGCGCGCCGGAGGACGCTGTCTGGGGCGGCTTCGACGAGACGTCGCCCTCGGGCCTGTGCTTCACCTCCGGCACCACGGGGGCGCCCAAGGGCGTCACCTACACCCACCGCGGCTGCTTCCTGCACACCCTGCGCCAGCTTCAGAGCGACGGCATGGGCTTGTCGGGGACCGACAGCGTCTTGGTGGCGGTGCCCATGTTCCACGCCAACGCCTGGGGCCTGCCTTTCGCCGTGCCCGGCATCGGGGCCAAACTGGTCCTGCCGGGCCGCCATCTGGACGGGGCGAGCCTGGCCGCGCTCATCAACGCGGAGGCCGTGACCATCGCGGTCGGAGTGGCGACCGTGTGGCTGGGGCTGGTCGAACACCTGGAGGCCGTGGGCGGCGAAACGCCGAGCCTGAAGCGTGTGGTGGTCGGCGGCGCCGCCCTGCCCCCCGCCCTGATGGAGCGCATCGAGACGCGCCTGGGCGTGACGGTCCAGACCAGCTGGGGCATGACCGAGCTGTCGCCGGCCGGGACCTTCGCCGTGCCGGACGATCCGGAACGCGCAGCCCACCTGTCGGGCCGCCCGGCCCTGGGCGTCGATCTGATGCTGATGGGCGACGACGGCGGGCCCCTGCCCGAACAGCGCGAGGCCGAAGGCCATCTGCATGTGCGCGGCGCCGCCGTGATCCAGCGCTATTTCGGCGCAACGGAGGACGCGGTCGACGCCGACGGCTGGTTCTCCACCGGCGACATGGCCCGCATCGACGCCGACGGAAACCTCATCATCACCGGCCGCGCCAAGGACCTCATCAAGTCCGGCGGCGAATGGATCAACCCGGCCGAAATCGAGGCCATCGTCACCGAACATCCCGGCGTTTCACTGGCCGCCGTGATCGGCCGCTCCGATCCCAAATGGGGCGAACGGCCGATCCTGCTGGTCCAGACGCGCGAATCCAGCTCCGTCAGCGACGAATCCCTCCTGGCGCCATTGCGCGAACGCCTGGCTTCGTGGTGGATTCCCGATGCGGTGATCCGGCTGGACCAGATGCCGCTGGCGCCCACGGGCAAGATCGACAAGATGCGTTTGAGAGTGGATTATGGCGGCTGAACCCAAGGCCCTTGCACAAGAGACCGGAACGGCGGAGCCGAAACCCCGCACCCAGGCGGCGCGCGCGCCCGCCAAGCCGCGCAAGCGCCCGGTCAAGGAACAGCAGCGCGCCGACAAGATGGAGCAGATCCTCGACGCGGCCGAGTATCTGTTCTCTATCCACGGCCTTTACGGCGTCACCCTGAAGGACGTGGCCCAGCGGGTCGGCGTCCATCACACTCTGCTGAACTACTATTTCACCGACAAGAAGAAGCTGTTCGACGCGGTCATCGCGCGGCGCGCCGGAGTGACCAGCAGCCTGCGGATGAAGGCGCTGGACGAATACGACGCCGCCACCGGCGGCCGCCCCACGGTGGAGGGCGCTCTTCGCGCCTTCCTCGACACCGACCTGGACCTCTACAGCCAGGGCGGCGAGAACTGGAAGAATTACGGCGCGCTCGGCGCCCAGGTCTCCAACACCCCTTATGGCGCGGAGCTGTTCGACCTGCACTTCGACCCCCTGATCCTGCGCCTGATCGACCTGCTCAAGAAGGCCCTGCCCGACTGCGCCGAAGAGGACATCTTCTGGGGCTATCACTTCGTCACCGGCGCGCTGATGCTGACCCTGGCGCGCACGGGCCGCATCGACCGGCTGTCGGGCGGCCTTTGCAACTCCGACGACTTCGAGGCGGTCAAGGACCGCATGGCCGGGTTCATGGCGGCGGGCTTCCTGTCCATCTGCAGGCCGAAGGCCGCCGACTGATCCGGCGGCGCTGAAACACAAGACATCCATATTCAAGGAGAGTGGGCATGACGCTCGACGGACGAGTGGCGATCATCACCGGCGCGGGCGGCGGTCTGGGCCGACAGCACGCGCTCTATCTGGCGAAAAAGGGCGCCAGGGTGGTCGTGAACGACCTGGGCGCCGAGGCCGCCGACGCCGTGGCCGCCGAAATCGTCGCGGCGGGCGGTCAGGCCCTGCCCATCGCCGGGTCCGTCACCGACGAGGCCGCCGTGGCCGCCATGGTCCGGCGCGTCATGGAGACCTGGGGCCGCATCGACATCCTGGTCAACAACGCCGGAATCCTGCGCGACAAGAGCTTCGCCAAGATGGAGCTGGATGATTTCCGCCTGATCCTGGACGTTCATGTCATGGGCGCGGCCATCTGCACCAAGGCGGTGTGGGACATCATGCGCGAGCAGCAATATGGCCGCATCGTCATGACCACCTCGTCCTCAGGCCTCTACGGCAATTTCGGCCAGGCCAACTACGGCGCGGCCAAGATGGCGCTGGTGGGCCTGATGCAGACCCTGGCCATCGAGGGTCAGAAATACGGGATCAGGGTCAACTGCCTGGCCCCGACCGCCGCGACGGGCATGACCGCAGGCATCCTGCCGGAGACCAGCCTGGAGCTGCTGGACCCGGCCAAGGTCAGCCCCGCCCTGCTGCCGCTGGTTTCGGAAGATGCGCCGACCCGCGCCATCATCTGCGCCGGGGCCGGGCATTTCGCCACCGCCGCCGTGACCCTCAGCCAGGGCCGCTTCATCGGCGCCGGCGCCGACGCGGGCGAGCGCCTGATCCAGGCCTGGGACGCGGTTTCGGACCAGACGGGCGCCCTCGTTCCCGACTATGGCTTCACCCAGGCCGAGCGCGAAGTGGCCAGCGCCGGCGCCGCCGCAGCGGGAAAGGCGTCCTGAAGCTGGCTTTACGTAAGCCGCCTCCTGCATGTTAGGCCTGCGCCCCAGTATCAATCCGGAGAACCGTCATGTCCCGTGAAGCCGTCATCGTCTCCACCGCCCGCACGCCCATCGGCCGGGCCTATCGCGGCGCCTTCAACGACACCCAGCCGCAACAGCTGGGCGCCCATGCGATCAGGCACGCGGTCCAGCGCGCGGGCGTTGATCCGGCCCAGATCGAGGACGTGGTGTTCGGCGCGGCCCTGCAACAGGGATCGACGTCCCCCAACATCGCGCGCCAGGTCGCCCTGGCCGCCGGCCTGCCCGCGACCGTGGCGGGCATGAGCCTGGATCGCCAGTGCGCCTCGGGCCTGATGGCCATCGCAACGGCGGCCAAGCAGGTCGTCTTCGATCAGCAGAAGATGGCCGTCGGCGGCGGGCTGGAGAGCGTCTCGCTCGTTCAGAACCAGCACATGAACCTGTATCGCGCCAAGGACGAGGATCTGCTGAAGCTGTCGCCGCACATCTATATGTCGATGCTCGAGACGGCTGAGGTGGTGGCCCGCCGCTACAACATCAGCCGCGACGCCCAGGACGAATACGCCCTGCAATCCCAGCAGCGCACGGCGCAGGCCCAGGCCGAAGGG
>JAEZCL010000007.1 GCA_023433585.1 Pseudomonadota bacterium | reverse complement strand
CGCCAATCCCTCACCACCGCCCCGCCCCCTCGGTCACGGGCGCGGAGCCGCGCCCGCGCCACCTCCCCATCCCAAGTGATGGGGAGGAGAACGACGCGGACGATTGCGCTTCGGGCGAAACGCGACCATCTGATGCGGAGCGCGTTAGAGACGCGACCACACTTGCCGGAAACGACACCGATGACCTTCGCCGACCCGCTCGCCTCGAACGCGCCCGACCCCGTCAAGGAAGGATCGGACGCCGAATTCATGACCGATGTGATCGAGGCGTCAAAGACACAGCCGGTGATCGTGGACTTCTGGGCCACGTGGTGCGGGCCGTGCCAGACCCTGACCCCCATGCTGGAGAAGGCCGTGCGGGCGGCCAAGGGCAAGGTCAAGCTGGTCAAGATCGACGTGGACAAGAACCCGGCCTTCGCCGGCCAGCTTCGGGTCCAGTCCATCCCTACGATTTACGCTTTCAAGGACGGCCAGCCGGTGGACGGCTTTCAGGGCGCGGTGCCCGAAAGTCAGATCAAGGCCTTCATCGAGCGCCTGACCGGCGAGGCGTCCGGCGCCTCGGACGTGGACCAGCTGCTGTCCATGGGCGAGGAATCCCTGTCGCTGAACGACATAGGCGGCGCGGCCCAGGCCTTCGCCCAGGCGCTTCAGCTCGACCCGAAGAATGAAAAGGCCATCGCCGGCATGGCCCGGGTCTATCTGGCCGACGGCGACGCGGACCAGGCCCGTCAGACCATCGCCATGGCCCCCGATCCGTCGAGGGAGCCGCTGGTCAACAGCGTGCGGGCGCAGCTGTCGCTGGGCGCCGCCGCCCCGTCCGGAGAGACCGCCGAACTGGAGGCGAAGGTCGCCGCCGATCCGAACGATCATCAGGCCCGCTTCGACCTGGCCCTGGCCCAGGCCTCGTCCGGCCGCCTGGACGCGGCGGTGGACGCCCTGCTCCACATCGTCGCCGCCGACCGCGACTGGAACGATCAGGCGGCGCGCAAGCAGCTCCTGACCATCTTCGAGGCCGCCGGCCCCGCGTCCGAGATCGCGCGGGACGGTCGTCGGCGCCTGTCCTCCATCCTGTTCGCCTGAGGTGATGGGGCGCGGCTACATCAGGGCGTCGGACCTGCCCCAGGTCATCCCGGTCTTTCCCTTGTCCGGCGCCATCGTCCTGCCGCGTGGCCAGCTGCCGCTGCACATCTTCGAGCCGCGCTATCTCAACATGGTGGACGACGCCATGGCGGGGGACCGGATCATCGGCATGATCCAGCCGGCCGGCGGCCCCGAAAACCTGCCCGCCCTGTCGGCCACCGGCTGCGCCGGGCGCATCACCAGCTACGCCGAGACGGCCGACGGGCGCTATCTCATCACCCTGACGGGCATCTGCCGGTTCCGCATGGCCGGAGAGCTTCCCGTCCAGACCCCCTATCGTCAGGCTCGCGCCGACTTCACGCCCTTCGCCCTGGACCTGGAGCCGCCGGGCGACGCCGACGACTTCGAGCGCGGCGAACTGCTGGCGGCCCTTCGGGACTATCTGAACCCGCGCGGCCTGGACATCGACTGGGACGCCGCGCGCGAAGCCCCGCCCGAGGCCCTCGTCAACAGCCTGGCCATGGCCCTGCCCTTCGAGCCGCCCGAGAAGCAGGCCCTGGTCGAGGCCCTGACCCTGGCCGACCGGCTGGACTCCCTCACGGCCCTGCTGCGCATCGACGCCGCCGAACCCGGTGACGACGACCCCGCCACCATGCAATAGTCGCCGCCCTAAGGCAGCGAGCGCCCGCGGCGCGAGCGTCAGGGCGAGAAGGATGGATGCCCTCAAGCCGCGAGGCGCCGCGCGCCGAGCGTAGGGCACACAAGAATGACTGAGCATTTTCAAACACCCGCCACCGTCGATCCGCGCCTTCTGGAGGTGCTGGTGTGCCCGGTCACGCGCGGCCGGCTGACCTATGACCGTGAGGCGAACGAGCTGATAAGCAAGGGCGCCCGCCTGGCCTACCCCATCCGCGACGGCGTGCCGATCATGCTGGCGGAAGAGGCGCGGACGCTGGACTGAGATAATCCGCTCATCCCGGCGAAAGCCGGGACCCAGTCCTCTCCAGCTTGACGCTCATGTTTCAGGACAGGCGAGCGACGCCCGATCCTGACCGGCTGCAACACCCAAAGCACTGGGTCCCGGCGTTCGCCGGGATGAGCGGAAAGAGTGTCACACCCGCTCGCCGCGCAGCAGCCTCGGCAGGTCGCCGGACGCGCCGCCCGCCTCGGTCATGAACAGGCGGCGCGCGGGGGCGATGCGGTTGACCGCCGCCATGCCGACGCCGCGCGCCAGGCGCGTCAGCTGATCGTCATTGGAGAACAGCCGCACAAAGCCGTCGAAGCCGGCCGCCAGCGCGGCGGTGTCGAACCGGCGCCACCGCGCGTAGCGCTCCAGCACCGTCATGGAGCCGATGTCCTCGCCCAGGCGCACAGCGTCGGCCAGCACCTCCACCAGCGCCGCCACGTCTTTCAGCCCCATGTTCAGCCCCTGGCCCGCCACCGGGTGCACGCCGTGGGCCGCGTCCCCGATCAGCGCCGCGCGCGGAGCCGCCATGCGCTCGGCCAGCTCCAGCGACAGGGGATAGACGAAACGAGGCCCCTCCACGCTCACCTGGCCCAGAAAGTCCCCGAACCGGCGGCGCAGGTGCGACAGGAACGCCTCGTCCGACGCCGCCTTCAGCGCCTCGGCCCGGCGCGGCGTCTCGCACCAGACGATGCAGGCCCTCTGGTCCGTCAGCGGCAGAATGGCGAACGGCCCGGACGGCAGGAAATATTCGTGGGCCACATTGCCGTGGTCCTTCTCCATGCGCACCGTCACCACGCACGCCCACTGGTCATAGCGCCAGCCCGTGGTCCCGATCCCGGCCGCCTCGCGCACGATGGAGCGGCGCCCCTCGGCCCCCACGATCAGCGGCGCCTTCAGCACCTGACCGGTCGCCAGCTCGGCCTCGGCGGCGAATTCCTCAAGACGCACAGCCTTCACGCCCGCCGGCGCCAGCACCCGGACCCCCGCCCGCCGCACCGCCCCCGCCAGGGCCGCGCGGATATGCCGGTTCTCCACCATGTAGCCCAGGGGCTGGCCGCCCGTGTCGTCCCCGATCTCGTCCGCGTCGAAACGCAGGAAAGCCGGCAAAGCCCGTTTCGACGCCGCCCCGGGCCGGCGCCCGTCGGTGACCAGGATGCGGTCCATGCGGCAGGCGTGCGGCTCCAGGGCCTCGCCCAATCCCAGCGCCTTCAGCATCCGGAACGTGGACCAGGCGATAGCGGTGGAGCGCCCGTCGAAGGTCGGCGCCGCCTGAGCCTCGAACGGGAACGGATCGGCCAGCACCACCTTCAGCCCCGCCTGGGCGGCGCCCAGGGCGAAGGCGGCGCCCGCCATGCCCGCGCCGGCGACGATGACGTCGAGATCGGAAAGGTCGTCCTGGCTCATGACGGCCGTTGTCGCGCCCCCGGCGTCCCCCGTCCAGAGGGCGCGCCGCCGCAGCGCTGGTAAACGAGGGCTTAACCCTGTCCGGCCGACAATGACGCGGAGTCGATCTTCAGTCCCGGAGCCCGCCCATGTCTGCGGCCCTCGCCATCGGAACCCGCGTCTATGACGGCGCCCGCATCCTGTGGGGCGCGCCCATCGCCGTGCGCTTTCGAGGCGGGTTTCTGGCCATTGTGGCGACGCTGCTGCTGGCGTCGCTG
>JAEZCL010000016.1 GCA_023433585.1 Pseudomonadota bacterium | reverse complement strand
TGAATGCCCAGGTTCGCGTGCAAGGCGTGCGTGGAGAACGCGTCATCCCGATGGCTGATTTTCATCGGCTGCCAGGAAATACGCCGGAGCGTGATACCAATCTCGAGGCGGGAGATTTGATCACTGCTGTCGAAATGCCGGATGAAGATTTCTCGCGCAATTATTCGTATCTGAAATTGCGTGACCGTCTCTCATTCGCCTTCGCATTGGTATCGGTGGCCGCGGCTCTGCAACTCGACGGCGGTAGTATCACAGAGGCTCGCATCGCACTCGGCGGCGTTGCGCACAAGCCGTGGCGAAACGAAGATGCAGAAGCGATGCTGATCGGCAAACAGCCATCCCGCAATCTGTTTGAAAACGTCGCCGATACGATCTTGGCCGAGGCCAGAGGCTACGGCGACAACGACTTCAAGATCGAATTGGCGGGACGCGCCATCGTGCGTGCGCTGGAACAGGCGGCCGCGGGCCGGCCTCAATCGCAGTACGATAAACGGATAAGCTGAGGAGATACGCCGTATGGCAGTCCAAGCCGGAATCGGGGCTCCGCTGAGCCGTATCGATGGGCCTTTCAAAGTCACTGGACGCGCGCGCTACGCTGCGGATTATGCGGCTGAAGACCTGCTGCATGGCGTCATTATATCGAGCGCCGTCGCTAAGGGACGGATCGCATCAATCGATACATCCAGGGCGTTTGCGGTTCCTGGTGTCGTCGAGGTGGTCACGCATGAGAACCGCCCGAGCCTGGCCTGGCTCGATCGCAACTATGCCGACGATATCGCACCTCCAGGTTCACCGTTCCGCGCGCTCTATGATGAGAAGATCCATTTCAGTGGGCAGCCGATAGCTGTTGTGATCGCAGAGTCGCTCGATATCGCGCGCTATGCGGCAACGTTGCTTGGAGTGGAGTACGAGGCCGAGCATCACAACACGGACTTTGAAGGCAGCCTCGATCAGAAATTCGCACCACGCAAACTTCGCGATTTCTATATCTCGCCCAAAAGTCGCGGTGATGCCGCCGTCGCGTTCACGAGTTCACCGATACGCGTCACGCAGGACTATCATCTGGCGCCAGAGCATCACAACCCGATGGAAATGTTCGCATCGACCGTCGTGTGGGAAGGAGATGGGCGAATAACGATCTACGATAAGACCCAAGGGCCGCAGAATGTGCGGGGATATCTTTCGCGCATCTTCGGCTTCAAGGAAGCCGATATCCGCGTCCTGAATCCGTTCGTTGGGGGCGCGTTCGGATCTGGACTGCGTCCGCAGTATCAAGTGTATCTCGCTGTGATGGCGGCCAAGATGCTGCAGCGATCCGTTCGCGTTGCAATGACGCGACCGCAGATGTTTACCCATTCCTACAGGCCACCCTGCGCGCAGAATGTTTCCCTGGGTGCCGAGACCGACGGACGCCTGTCCGCGATCATCAATAACGCCGTTACGTCGACGTCCCATTTTGAAAATTACATGGAGAATGTCGTCAACTGGAGCGGCTCGCTTTATGCGTGCGATAATGCATCGTTTGATTATCGCCTCGTCGCCCTGGATACGGCGACGCCAGGTGATATGCGGGCGCCGGGCGCTGCAAGCGGTGTCAATCTCTTCGAGATTGCGATGGACGAGCTGGCGTATGCGTCCAAGGTCGATCCACTTGAACTGCGCATCAGGAATTATTCGGATAAGGACGCTATGAGCGGCGCGCCTTACACCAGCAAGGCGCTGATGTCGTGCTACAACGAAGCCGCGATGCGGTTTGCCTGGGACAAGCGCAGCCATGAGCCGCGGTCGATGAAGGAAGGCAGCGAGTTGATCGGTCTCGGCATGGCAACCGGCATGTGGGAAGCCTTGATGGTGCCTGCGACTGCGCGCGTGACGTTGGATGCCGACGGCAGAGTAGAGGTCGCTTCGGCAACGTCGGATATTGGCACAGGCACCTACACAATTATGGCGCAAATCGTAGCGGATACGCTTGGCGTACCGCTCGACAAGATCACTGTCAAACTGGGCGATTCCGACTTGCCGACCGCGCCCGTGCAGGGTGGATCATTTACTGCATCGTCCGTCGGAGCTGCGATCCAGTTGGCGTGTCAGGCGATTGCCGAACAGCTCCTGAAAGCCGCTAGCAAAATGAATGGCAAGCCGCTGGGGTCGGCGAAGGTTGATGACATTGCATTTTCTAATGGAAAGATGGCTGACAAGAGCGATTCATCGCGTGCCGTGACGTTGAGCGATGTCATGAGGGCGTCTGGTGAGCAATCATTCCAGGCGGAAAAGACGGCTAAACCGGGCATCTTCAGCCATTTGAGAAAGGCACGTCATACGCACAGCGCCGTGTTCGCGGAGGTGAGGGTCGACGAGGATCTCGGTGTGATCCGCGTGCCGCGAATCGTATGTGCGGTGGCGGCGGGGCGGATTTTGAATCCTAAGACGGCGCGCAGTCAGATCATCGGCGGCGTTGTTTGGGGACTTGGTATGGCGTTGCATGAAGAGACGATTATGGATCATCGCCTCGGCCGATTTATGAATCATAATTTCGGCGAGTATCATATCCCCGCCCATGCCGATATTCAGGTTATTGATGTGATCTTCGTGGATGAGCCTGATC
>JAEZCL010000273.1 GCA_023433585.1 Pseudomonadota bacterium | reverse complement strand
GCCACTCGAACATCAAGACCAAGCGCCGCTTCCTGCCGTCGCTGAAGACCGTCAAGGTCGCCTCGGACGCGCTCGGCCAGACCTTCTCGCTGCGCATCTCCAACGCCGCCCTGCGCACCCTCGACTAGAAGGGCGGCCTGGACGCCTTCATCGTCAAGGCCCGCGACGAGCAACTGTCGCCGACCGCTCAGAAGATCAAGCGTCAGGTCCGCGCCAAGCTGGCCGAACAAGCCGCCGCCTGATCCGGCGACCAGAACATCTTGCGAAGGGCCGGCGGAGACGCCGGCCCTTTTGCTTTGCGACGCTTGGAATGGCCGCCGCCGCTGTCTATCTGTCGGGAGCATTCAGCCCGAGGAGCTCCCCATGACCATCAAGCCCGGCGACACCCTGCCCGACGTCACCCTGACCACCATGACGCCGGACGGCCCCAAGCCGGTGTCCTCCGCCGAGCTGTTCGGCAAGGGGACCACGGCCCTGTTCGCCGTGCCCGGCGCCTTCACCCCCACCTGCTCGGCGCGGCACCTGCCGGGGTTCAAGGACAAGCACGACGAACTGAAGGCCAGGGGCGTCGACCGCATCGTCGGCATCTCGGTCAACGACGCCTTCGTCATGGGCGCCTGGGCCCAGGAGCAGGGCCTGAGCGGCGACGACATCCTGCTGGTGGCCGACGGCAACGGCGAGTTCACCGGCAAGGTCGGGCTGGAACTGGACGCCTCCGGCTTCGGCATGGGCCGGCGGTCGCAGCGCTACTCCATGCTGGTGAAGGACGGCGTGGTGAAGGAACTGAACGTCGAGCAGGGCGGCGAGTTCAAGGTGTCCTCGGCCGAGCATCTGCTGACGCAGCTTTAAGTGTAAGGGCCCTATCGCTCGGCGCGCGGCGCCTCGCTGCTTGAGGGCGAGGTTTCTTTCCTTTCCTTTGCCCTGTCGCTCGGCGCGTGGCGTTGGACTCTTGCACCGAAAAAACAGTCTAACTGGAGTCTGACTTCAGCCTCGCGCCCGAGCCGTTTCCGATCAGGGCGCAAGCATAAGGGCGGCGTGGGCGGTGAGGCGAAAATCTTCCGATCCAGGGGAAAATGCCTTGCCGGACAACGGGCCGCCTGTGGGGAGTGCGGGGGTTTCCGGGACCACCGACGTCTTCACCCCCGAGAAGCGCAGCGCCGTAATGCGGCGGATCAAGGGGCGCGACACGGGGCCGGAGATGAAGGCGCGCCGCCTTCTGAGGGGGCTCGGCGTGGGCTATCGGCTGGACGGGCGCGGCCTGCCCGGGCGTCCGGACGTGGTCATGAAGGGCCGCCGCGCGGTGATCTTCGTCCACGGCTGTTTCTGGCACGGGCATGACTGCGCGCGCGGCGCCCGCGAGCCCAAGGCCAACGCCGATTACTGGCGCGCCAAGATCGGCCGCAACCGGGCGCGCGACCGGGCGGCGGAACAGGCCCTGGCCGACGCGGGCTGGCGGGTGCTGGTCCTGTGGGAATGCGAAATGAAGGATGAGACGGCCCTGCGCGCACGCCTCGCGGCCTTCGTGACGTTTTAATTCCCCACACCCGTCATTCCCGCCCTTGTGGCGGGAATCCATACACACGTTCCGGACCTGCCTGGCCCTGTCGAGCGTATGGATCGCCGGGACAAGCCCGGCGATGGCGGATGGATATGAATTCGTGCGATGAATCGCGGCTTGCATAGGCTCTCCACCTACGCCGCCTCGGTCTCGCGCGTCTGAACCTCGGTCAGGACATGGTTCAGGGCGCCCAGGAGGGCGGCGGGCGTCAGGGGCTTGGAGACGAAATAGTCCATGCCCGCCGCCATGCAGGCGTCAATATCGGCCTGGGCCGTGTCGGCGGTGACTGCGATCACCGGCGTCGTCCGGTTCGGCCCGTCGCCGCGCCTCAGACGCCGGGTGGTCTCGCGACCGTCCAGCTCGGGCATGCGCACATCCATGAAAATGACGTCATAGGCCTGAACCTCGGCCAGCTCCAGCGCCGCCAGCCCGTCGGCGGCAGAGGCGATCTCGACCCCCAGCGGAGACAGGATCAGCTGGACGGCGCGGCGGTTGATCTCATGGTCGTCCACCACCAGCACCCGCAACGGCTGCTGGGTCGGCTCATCGTCCGAACCGGGCGCCTCGGCGGCGGTCGCCGGCTCCGACGCCGGCTCGGCCCGAACAGGGGCGGCCTCGGCCTCGACATTCGTCTCGGGTTCGGCCGGGGCGGACTCCTTCGCCGCGTCCGCGCGCGGGGCCAGGGGGCGGCTGTGGGCGATGCGGTCGCGCGCTTCAGGGGCCTCGGGCGCGGCGGCGTCGGGCTTCGCGGCCCGGGGCAGGGTCAGGGCCAGGGTGAAGGCCGCGCCCTGGCCCTTGACGCTGCGGGCGGTCAGCCAGCCGCCCATCAGACGCGCCAGCTCGCGGCTGATGCTCAGCCCCAGGCCGGTGCCGCCATGGCGGGCGGCGACGCCGCTTTCGATCTGGTCGAACGGGGTGAAGAGCCGCGCCAGCTGGGCCGCGTCCAGGCCCGGCCCGGTGTCGATCACCTCCAGCGTCAGGGCGACGGCGTCCGGCTCCTGATCCCAGGCGTGGATGCGCACCGTGACCGTTCCATCCTGGGTGAATTTGAGGGCGTTGGAGATCAGGTTGTTCAGCACCTGGCGGATGCGCGTGGGATCACCCACCACCCAGTCCGGCGTCAGGGCCGCGCCCTCCAGGCGCAGCTTCAGGCCCTGTTCGGCCGCCTCGCGCTGCCACAGGCGGATCGTGCGGGCCAGGACCTGACGCAGGTTGAAGGGCCGCGCTTCCACCTCCATGCGCCCGGCCTCCAGTTTGGCGTGGTCCAGAAGGTCGTCCAGCAGGGACTTCATCATGCGGCCCGCCTCGCCGATCAGGGCGGCGGTTTCGCGCGCGGAGGCGTTGCGGGCGTTGTGCTCCAGCTCGTGGGCGCCGGTCAGGATGGCCGACAGCGGCGTCCTGAGGTCGTGGCTGACGGAGGCGACGAAGGCGGACTTGCCGTGGACCGCCGCCTCGGCCTCGCGGCGGCGGCGCTCGCTGTCCTTCCGGG
>JAEZCL010000239.1 GCA_023433585.1 Pseudomonadota bacterium | reverse complement strand
CATCGATGTCGTCGTCCACCACGATGACCCACTTGGTGTACATGAACTGGCGCAGATAGCTCCACACGCCCAGCATCACCCGCTTGGCGTGGCCCGGATAGGCCTTCTTCATCGACACCACGGCGATGCGGTAGCTGCACCCTTCGGGCGGCAGCCAGAAGTCGGTGATCTCGGGGAATTGCGCCCGCAGCAGCGGGATGAACACCTCGTTCAGCGCCTCGCCCAGCACGCTGGGCTCGTCCGGTGGGCGGCCGGTGAAGGTGGTCAGATAAATGGGGTCGCGGCGCATGGTGATCGCCGTCACCTGGAACACCGGGAAGGTCTCGACCGAGTTGTAATAGCCGGTGTGGTCGCCGTAGGGGCCTTCCTCGGCGTGCTCGTCCAGCAGCACATGGCCCTCCAGCACGATCTCGGCCTGGGCCGGGACCATCAGCGGCACGGTCTTGCATGGGACCAGTTCGGCCTTGGCCCCGCGCAGGAGGCCGGCGAACTGGTATTCCGACAGGGTGTCGGGCACCGGCGTCACCGCCGCCAGGATCATGCCGGGGTCCGCCCCCAGCACCACGGCGGCGGGCAGCGGCTCGCGCTTTCCGGCCTTCTTGTGCCGGGCGTAATGCTGGGCCCCGCCCCGGTGGGCCAGCCAACGCATGATCGCCTTGTCCTTGCCCAGCACCTGCATCCGGTAGATGCCCAGGTTGAAGTCGTCCTCGGCCGCCTCGGACGGCCCCTTGGTCACCACCAGGCCCCAGGTGATGAGCGGCGCCGGTTCGCCGGGCCAGCAGGTCTGGATGGGCAGGCGGCCCAGGTCGATCTGATCGCCCTTCAGCACCACCTCATGCACCGGCGCCTTCTTCACCGCCTTGGGCCGCATGCCCATGACGGTCTGGGCCAGGGGCAGCATCTCCATGGCGTCCGACAGGCCGCGCGGCGGCGTCGGATTGCGCAGGAACGCCAGAAGCTCGCCCACCTCGCGCAGCTCGGCCCCCGTGGTGCGTTGTTTCTTCTCCAGGGTCACGCCCATGGCCACCCGCTTCACCGTGCCGAACAGATTGACCAGGCAGGGGATGGGGCTGACCGAGCCGTCCGGCATGACCGGCGTCTCGAAAAGCACAGCCGGGCCGCCGTCGCGCAGCAGCCGGGTCTGGATCTCGGTCATCTCCAGGACGGTGGAGACGGGTTCGGACACCCGCACCAGCTCGCCCTGGGCTTCGAGCATGTCGATGAAATCACGCAGGGACTTGTAGGCCATTCGTCGCTCCGATCAGGACGCGAACGGCTTAGGCAAGGACGGGCGGCGTGTCACCCGTTCAATAGGCCCGCGTGTCCGACACCAGCGCCCAGACCGGCAGGCGAAGATGCCGGGTCGCCACGGCCAGCTGCACGGAATCCAGGTGCGCGCGCCCGGCCTCGATCCGGCGCATCTCCTCGGGCGCCAGGCCCAGCGCCTCGGCCATGGCCTCCAGGTCCACGCCGCGCGGGTCCCGCCAGCGCCTCAGCCGGGCGCCGACGGCCGCATCGGCCGGGTCGGCGCCGGGAAAGCCCAGGATGGAGCCCATGAGCGGCCCTCTTGATGGCTTGCATCGTCGATCAGCATCCTGGGCTCATTCAAGGGTCGGATCAATCCGGCCTCGACCACCCCTCTCGTGGGCAGGCGATTCTTCTCGTCAACGACGCTCGGCGCTGGATTCATTCGCCTAGCGCGAGTAATTCACCCTTTCGGAACGCTCTTGATCGCCTGGACGCTTTACAAGCGCGGCGTCCGACGCCAAGAGACTGTCCGACACGCTTTTAGTACGCCCGCCACCCTCTCCCTCAGCGCGGGCCCACTGGAGACATTGCGTATGGCGGGTAAGATCAAGCAGCAGGGCGGCAAGGTCGAAGAGCTGAACTCGGACATGAACGTGACGCCGTTCGTGGACGTCATGCTCGTGCTGCTCATCATCTTCATGGTGGCCGCGCCGCTGGCCACCGTTTCGATCCGTCTGGACCTTCCGCCGGCCTCGCCGCCCGAGAACCCGGAAGACCAGAAGGAGCCGATCTTCATCTCCATCCAGGACGAGACGGCGCTCTATGTCGTGGACGAACTGACCACGCTCGACAACCTGATCGCCACCTTGAACACCGCCCTGGCCGTGCCGAACCCGCGCGAGGAGCGCGTCTTCGTCCGCGCCCAGCCGGACGTGATGTATGAGCGCTTCATGGAAGTGATGAACACGCTGCAGACCAACGGCTACTACAAGGTCGGCCTGCTGAACGAAGACATCGAATAGATCGGGACTCACCCCCGAACGACGAAGGGCCGCGTCATCCGACGCGGCCCTTTTTCGTTATCATGACGAGGACGGATGGTCCTCAGCTGATCCCGAGCGCAGGTCCGAAGGCCAGGACCGTCGCCAGGGCCCCGACGCCGACGGCGACCACCGCCCCCGCCACGAAAGCCAGCAGCGTGCGGGCCTTGCGCCGACGCAGCCCGCCCGAACGGACCATGCGGATGTACACGAACGGGGCTTTCTCAAAGGCCTCCGACCCGACGATATTGTGCTGGGACATGAACGCGCTCCCTTGATGCCGCCCCCGCTGGACGGGGCCGGATCACTCAAGAGGGGCGGATAAGGCCCTTTGATGGCGAACGGCGCTCGCCAAGCTCTTGTTCGATCAAAGGTTTGTGTGCTTCAGCCGCAATAGACCAGCCGGCCGCTGTAGGCGCGGTAATAGCCCGTGGCCGGATTGTACGAGCGATAATTCCAGCGGCACCATTCGATACGGCCCGGATCCCGCCCGGCCGCATGACCGTATCCCGTCCCCGGATAGACTAGGTCGGGCCGCCCATAGGCGCCGCGCCAAGCGTCGGCGCCCTGCACGGCGGCGGCATAACGCCCGTAGTCGTAGCGGCCCCGGCTGTAGGAGTGGCCCTGACCGTAGTGGCCATAGCCGTGGCCGTAGGCGCGATCGCGCACAGGATAGCGCCGCTGGTCGCGCCACCGTTCGTGGCAATCGGTGCGGTTGGCGTCCCAATAGGCGTCGCAGCGATAATCGCCCGGCCGGTCGCGCTGGCTCCACCAGGACGGCGCCCGCCATTGATGACCGTAGCCCTGGTTGTAATGGCCATGATAGCCGCTCTGGGCCTGGACGGGGCCGACCTGGAGGCAGAGCGCCGCCGCGCCGGCGACAGCCGCCATCAGGGTTAACGGGGCGAGACGCGACATGGTGAGGCTCCTCTCTCCGCGGCCGCCGGGCGGCCGTCGCCGGTTCAGTTCAGAATGACGTTGACCGTTCCCCGCGCGCCGGTCTGGACCCGCCGCATCAGAACCACCGGCTCATCCGAGCCCGTGCGCACCGGAGCGATGATGAACCATCCGCCCTCGGGCAGGCCGTCGAAACGGAAGCGGCCCTGGTCGTCGCAGGTGGTGTCGCGCACATAACCGCGATAGTCGGCGCTGGCCTCGCCCACGCTGCGGGCGCGCACCTCGGACGCCGGAAGGGCGGCGCGGTCCAGCGAACCATAGAGGTTCAGGAAGCGGTGGCGGGTGTAGGGCGTCTCGGGCGTCAGGCCCACCGAACCGGCGCAGGCCCAGGTCCGCCCATCCTGGCTGTAGGCGGCGCGGCCCTCGATGACGCTGGCCCCCACCTGCTCGGACCAGGTGAAATCGGCGGCGCTGAAGGTGCTGGACAGCCCGCCCGACGGGGCGATCGGACCCGGCGCGGGCGCCGGCGCGCAGGCGGCCAGGACGGCGCCCCCCAGCCCGATGACGGCGGCGAACCTGACGAGGCTGGCGGCTTGCATGGCGAACTTCTCCCGTGACGCACGAACTTTCGGCTCACACATAACACATTCCAACGGCCAAGGTTGCGAAGGCCCTGTGGAGCGTTCGCCGCGACGACGACGCTTTGCCGCATGCGGCGAAGTCGCTAAGGCTTGCCGCGCGGCCGCGAGCCGCCAATGAAACACGCTCAGGAAGATCCATGGCCGTCACCATCGACGACATCCGGGCCGCGCAGCAACGAATCGCGGGCCAGGTGGACCACACGCCCGTTCGCCGCTCCCGCCGCCTGTCCCAGCTGACGGGCGCCGAGGTGTGGGTGAAATACGACAACCTGCACTTCACCGGCTCGTTCAAGGAGCGCGGCGCGCTGAACCGGCTGCTGCAACTGACCGAGGACGAACGGCGGCGCGGCGTGGTGGCCGCATCGGCGGGCAACCACGCCCAGGCCCTGGCCTATCACGGCGGGCGTCTCGGCGTGCCGGTGACCATCGTCATGCCGCACGGCACGCCCTTCGTGAAGATCGACGGCACCCGGGCCCACGGGGCGACGGTGGTGATCGAGGGCGACGACTTCTCCGGCTCCACCACGCACGCCAAGCAGCTGGTGGAGGACAAGGCCTACGTCTTCATCTCGGCCTTCGACGACGAGGGCATCGTGACGGGCCAGGGGGTCTGCGCGCTGGAGTTCCTGGAGGACGCGCCGGACCTGGACGCCCTCATCATCCCCATCGGCGGCGGCGGACTGATCGCCGGCTGCGCCATCGCCGCCAAGGCCGTAAAGCCGGACATCCAGGTCATCGGGGTGGAGGCGGCCATGTATCCGTCCTTCACCGCGCGCCGGGCGGGCCAGACCCCGAAATGCGGTGGCCAGACCATCGCCGAGGGCATCGCCATCAAGGCGGTGGGCGACATCACCTTCGCCCTGGCCGATCCGTTGCTGGACGACGTTCTGGTGGTGGACGAAGAGGATTTCGAGAAGGCCGTCGCCTTCTACGCCACGCTGGAGAAGACGGTGGCCGAGGGCGCCGGCGCGGGCGGTCTGGCGGCCCTGCTGCGCCATCCGGAACGCTTCAAGGGCAAGAAGGTCGGGCTGGTCCTGGCGGGCGGCAACATCGATTCGCGCATGCTGGCGGTGGTGCTGAACCGCGAACTGGTGCGCGAGAAGCGGCTGGTGATCTACCGCATCCTGGGCGACGACCGGCCCGGCATGCTGTCCAAGATGAGCGCGGTGATCGGCGGGGCGGGCGGCAACATCATCGACGTGGTGCACAACCGCCTGGCCCTGGACGTCCCGGCCAAGGGGGCGGAATTCGACATTCAGGTCGAGACCCGCGACGCCCGCCATGCCGACGAAATCAGAAAGGGACTTGAGGATGCGGGCTATGCGCTTCGGATGGGTTAGCGGAATCGTGGCGGCCGCCCTGCTGCTGACGGCGTGCGGAAACGGCGGCGGGTCGGCGGGCGACGACGCCCGCATCGCCGAGTCCGCCGCCTTCATGGAGCGGAACGCCCGCGCCGAGGGCGTCGTGACGCTGGATTCCGGCCTGCAGTACAAGGTCCTCGCCTCCGGCCCCGACGGCGCGCCCAGCCCGGACGGCAACGACCTGGTGCGGGTCCACTACGAAGGCTCGCTGATCGACGGCACGGTGTTCGACAGTTCGCTGGAACGCGGCAGCCCCTATGTCACCACCCCTGAACAGGTCGTGCCCGGCTGGACCGAGGCGCTGCAGCGCATGAAGGTCGGCGACGAATGGCTGCTCTACGTCCCGCCCGAGCTGGGCTACGGCGCCCAGCGCGCCGGACGCATCCCGCCCCATTCGGTGCTGGTGTTCCGCCTCCAGCTCCTGGACATGGCGGCGGCGCCGGGTGGAGGCGGTTCGGCGCGGGGGTGAAGCGAGTGGTTGGTGGTTAGTGATTAGTGATTAGTTTTCAGCGGGGTGGCGAGGAACGGTGCGTCTCTGACGCTGCCGCAACCCACTAATCACTAACCACTAATCACCTCACAGAATATACCGGCTCAAATCCGCGTCCTTCGCCAGGTCGCCGACTTTCTCGCGCACCTGGTCGCCGTCGAAGGTCAGGGTCTGGCCGGACAGGTCGGAGGCCCTGAAGCTGGTCTCCTCAAGCACCCGTTCGATCACGGTCACCAGGCGGCGCGCGCCGATGTTCTCCACTGCGCCGTTGGCGGCCACCGCCGCGTCGGCCATGGCGTCGACGGCGTCGTCGGTGAAGACGAGGGTGACGTCCTCGGCCGCCAGCAGGGCCTGGTTCTGGCGGATCAGATTGGCCTCGGGCTCGGTCAGGATGCGCTTGAAGTCGTCGCGCGTGAGGGCCTTCAGCTCGACCCGGATCGGCAGGCGGCCCTGAAGCTCGGGCAGCAGGTCCGACGGTTTCGCCACATGGAAAGCGCCCGAGGCGACGAACAGCACATGGTCCGACTTCACCGGCCCGTATTTGGTCGACACCGTGGTGCCCTCGATCAGGGGCAGCAGGTCGCGCTGAACGCCCTCGCGGCTGACGTCGGCGCCGCCGCGATCCTGGCGCGCCGCCACCTTGTCGATCTCGTCCAGGAAGACGATGCCCTCGTTCTCGGCCAGCAGCACCGCCTCGCGGGTCAGGCTGTCCTGATCCAGCAGCTTGTCGCTCTCCTCAGTGGTCAGGGGCGCCCAGGCCTCGCGGACCTTCAGCTTGGCCGATTTGGTCTTGCCGCCGCCCATCTTGCCCAGCATTTCCGACAGGTTCAGCACCCCCATGCCCGCCCCGCCGGGCAGGTCGATGTTCTGGAACGGCGAGGTGGTGTCGGCCAGGGCCAGTTCCACCTCCTTGTCGTCCAGTTCGCCGTCGCGCAGCTTCTTGCGGAACGCATCGCGCGTGGCCGGCTGGGAGCCCGGCCCCACCAGGGCGTCCAGAATGCGCTCCTCGGCCGCCGCCTCGGCCTTGGCCTTGACCCCCGCGCGGCGCTGATCGCGCACCATGACCAGGGCCGCCTCCACCAGGTCGCGCATGATCTGATCCACGTCGCGGCCGACGTATCCGACCTCGGTGAATTTGGTGGCCTCCACCTTCAGGAACGGCGCGCCCGCCAGCCGCGCCAGGCGCCGGGCGATCTCGGTCTTGCCCACGCCCGTGGGGCCGATCATCAGGATGTTCTTGGGGGTGATCTCGTCACGGATGTCCTCGGGCGCGCGCTTGCGCCGCCAGCGGTTCCGCAGCGCCACGGCGACGGCGCGCTTGGCGTCGTGCTGGCCCACGATGAAACGGTCGAGTTCGGAAACGATTTCGCGGGGAGAAAGATCGGTCATGCCTCCCACATAGGCGCTGACGAAGCGGAGCGGGAGGGGCTCGGCGCTCGTTGTGAGCGGCGGCGTCAGCGAATGCGTCCTGACCATGCCCGTCGGCTATGGCCCGAACGCCGAATGCGAATTTCCCTGCCGACCCGAACCCACACGATCCGAAGCGCCAGAAGGCAGAACGCGATCCCGGCGACCGGCGCGGCCCACGCCTTCCATCCTTCCGCCAATCCAGAGCCGACGAACAGAAGTAACAAAGCGCCCCACGCGCTCAGGAACAAGGCGCCGAGCATCGTAAGGCCATCCCGGAAAATCGCTCGCCACACCATCCGCCGACTTGCCTCATCCCGCCCCTTCATCTGAACTTACGCTTCAAGACGCCGTGCATCCAACGGGGCGTTTAACGGTTAAGCTGGTCGGCGCCCTTCGCCGCCTATGTGGACCCCATGACCAAGACCTCCCGAACCGCCCTCATCGACATCCGCAACCCGACACTGCAGGACCTACCCCGCATCGCCGCTCTGGTCGAGCGGGTCTATGGCAAGGGCGTCAGCTATACGCGCGGCATGTTGCAGGGGCAGGTCTCGGGATTCCGCGAAGGCCAGTTCATCGTGGAATATGAGGGCGAGGTCGTCGGATACGCCGCCGCCTTCCTGATCGATGAGAAAACGGCCATGGCGCCGCACACCTGGGATCAGATCACCGGCGGCGGCTACGCCTCGCGCCATGATCCGAACGGCGAATGGCTGTACGGCATGGAGGTATGCGTGGACCCCTCGGTGCGGCGGTTGCGGATCGGCCAGCGCCTTTACGACGCCCGCCGCGAGCTGTGCGAGCACCTGGAGCTGAAGGGCATCGTCTTCGGCGGCCGCATGCCGGGCCTGGGCCGCAGGAAAAAGGCCTATCCGACCCCCGAGGACTATCTGGACGCCGTCACCGCGCGAAAGGCCAAGGACCCGGTGATCGCCTTCCATCTGCGCGGCGGATACGAGCCCATCGGGGTGCTCAAGGACTATCTGCCCGGCGATCGCCAATCCATGGGCCACGCGGCGCATATGGTCTGGCGCAACCCCTACTATCCCGAGGAACGCAGCCAGAAGGGTGCGGTGTTCGCCTCAAAGGAAAACGTGCGCGTGGCCACGGTCCAGTTCCAGGCCCGCAAGGTCTCCTCGTTCGAGGAATTCATGTCGAACGTGGAATATTTCGTCGATGTGACGGCGGATTATCGCAGTGACTTCGTGGTGTTCCCCGAACTGTTCACGCTGCAGCTTCTAGCGCTGGAGAACCGCAAGCTGACCCCGGCGGAATCCATTGAAGCCCTGACCCGCTATACGCCCCGGTTCATCGAGGCGATGTCGAAACTGGCCATCGCCTACAACATCAACATCATCGGCGGATCGCACCCCACCCGCACCGATGACGGCGACATCCAGAATGTCGCCTACGTCTTCCTGCGCGACGGCTCGGTCCACGCCCAGGAGAAGATCCACCCCACACCCAATGAACGCCACTGGTGGAACATCAAGGGCGGCGACATGGTCCACGCCATTCCCACCGACTGCGGACCGATCGGGATCCTGATCTGCTACGATTCCGAGTTCCCGGAACTGGCGCGCCGGCAGGTGGACGAGGGCGCGCGCCTGCTGTTCGTGCCGTTCTGCACCGACAACCGCCAGGGCTATCTGCGCGTGCGCTACTGCAGCCAGGCCCGGGCCATCGAGAACCAGTGCTACGTCGTCCTGTCGGGCAATGTGGGCAACCTGCCCAATGTCGAGAACATGGACGTGCAGTACGCCCAGTCGTGCATCCTGACGCCGTGCGACTTCCCCTTCGCCCGCGACGGGGTGGCGGCCGAGGCGTCCGAGAACGTGGAGACGGTCACCGTCGCCGACCTGGACCTGTCCGACCTCGCCTGGGCCAAGGCGCAGGGGACCGTGCGCAACCTGCGCGACCGGCGGTTCGACCTCTACAAGACCGTGTGGAGCGACCGGGGGTAGTTTGACGTTCGATCAGACGACGGATTCTCTGACGCCAAGGGAGAAGGCACATGGCCCCGACGCCCGCGAAACCCGGCTCCAGGGACGAGGTCGTCCTCCTGTCCGGCGGCAATCCGCAGATTCCCAAGGGTTACGGCGACGAGCCGGTCCAGGCCTACATCGCCGCCATGCCGGACTGGAAGCACGACGTGGGCCGGCGCATCGACGCGATCATCACCGATGCGGTTCCGGGCGTGAAGAAGGCGGTGAAGTGGAACTCGCCCCTCTACGGCATGGACGGAACGACCTGGTTCCTCAGCTTCCACTGCTTCGCCCGGTACATAAAGGTCGCCTTCCATCGCGGCGCCGATCTGAAGCCCGTCCCGCCGGTGACGTCGAAACAGAAGCACGTCCGCTATCTGCACATTCCCGAGGACGGCTTCGACGAGGAGCAGTTCACCGACTGGGTGAAACAGGCCAGCCGTCTGCCGGGAGAGAAGATGTAGCGGGCGACCGACACTCATCTCCTCCCCTGCGACGCGGGGGAGGGGGACCATCCGAAGGATGGTGGAG
>JAEZCL010000248.1 GCA_023433585.1 Pseudomonadota bacterium | reverse complement strand
GTGCCGGTCTTGTCCGAGCAGATCACGGTGACCGAACCGAGCGCCTCGACCGCGGGCAGCTTGCGGGTGATCGCACGCCGTCGCGCCATCTGCTGCACGCCCAGCGCCAGGGTCACCGTGACCACCGCGGGCAGGCCCTCCGGGATGGCCGCCACCGCGAACCCGATCGCCGCGGAGATCAGCTCCTCGATGGAGAACTGGTAGCGCCACCGGCCCACCACCAGCATCACCGCGGCCATCACGAGGATCAGCACCGACAGCTGCCTGCCGAACTGCGCCAGTTTGCGGGTCAACGGCGTGTCGATGGTCTCGACCTCGGTGATCAGCGTCTGGATGCGCCCGATCTCGGTGGCCGTACCTGTCGCGGTCACCACGCCGACACCGGTGCCCGCAGCCACGATCGTCCCGGAGTACACCATCGACGTGCGGTCGCCGAGGCCGGCGTCGAAGTCGACGCGGGTCACGTTCTTGGCCGCAGGCACCGACTCGCCGGTCAACGCCGACTCCTCCACCTGCAGGTTGTTCACCTCGAGCAGGCGCAGGTCGGCCGGGATGCGGTCCCCGGACCCGATGCGCACCACGTCGCCGGGCACCAGCGTCTCGGCGTCGACGTCGATCCACCGGCCGTCGCGGCGCACCCGGGCCGACACCGCCAGCATCGCGCGGATGCTGTCGAGGGCCTGCTCGGCCTTGCCCTCCTGCAGATAGCCGACGACGCTGTTGATCACCGCCACCGCGCCGATCACCGCGGCGTCGATCCAGTCGGCCAGGATGGCCTTGAGGACCGCGGCCGCGATCAGCACGTAGATCAGCACGTTGTTGAACTGCGCCAGGAAGCGCTTCAGCGGTGAGCGTCGCGGCGGCTCGGGCAGCCGGTTCGGGCCGGTGGCCGCGAGCCGGGCCGACGCCTCGGCCGAATCCAGCCCGTCCGGCGTGGTGTGCAGCGCGGCCAGGATGTCGGCGCGGCCGTGGGCGTGGGCCAGGCCGGCGAACTCCGCATCCTCGGCGGCCCGTTGGGTCTGTGCTTCTACCGGTCCCCGCGCCATCCCACGATGCTGTCTGCTCGGCGGTGGCGGTGCAACCGTGCGCCTAGATCATGTCCCTGCGGGTGAGCCAGCGCATGATCGGCCAGCCGATGAACACCGGCAGCCAGCAGGTCAGGATTCGGTAGAGCAGCACGGCCGGCACCGCGACACCCGCGGGCACGCCGAACGCGGCCAGCCCGCCGATCAGCGCGGCCTCCACCGCACCGACCCCGCCGGGGGTCGGCGCCGCCGACGCCAGCGTCCCGCCGATCATCGTGACGATCGTGACGGTGACGAAGCTGGCGTCACCGCCGATCGCCTCGATACTCGCCCACAGCGCCAGCGCGCCACCGAGTGTGGTTGCCGCGCAACCGATCACGATCAGGGCGAGCCGGCGAGGTTCGCGGGCCAGCGCCACCAGGTCGTTGATCACCTCCTGCAGCCGCGGGCGCACCGCGGTGGCCAGCCAGTGCCGCAGCTTCGGCACGAACAGGAAGACCCCGACCGCGCCGAGCGCCGCGCCCGCGCTCAGGTACAGCACCGTCGCGCCCGGCACGAACCGCGACAGGTCCGCCGAGACGCCCACCAGCGCGCTGAAGATGATCAGCAGCGTGATGTGGGTGATCACCTGGACCGACTGCTGCAGCGCCACCGCCGTGGTGGCCCGCAGCGCGCCCAGACCGCCCTTCTGCAGGAACCGGGTGCTCAACGCCAGCCCGCCGACACCGGCAGGCGTCGTCGTCGCGGCGAACGTGTTGGCCACCTGCATGATGGTCAGGTCGCGGAAGCTCACCAGCCGGTCGGCGCACGCCCACAGCGCCGCCGCGGCACCCAGGTACTTCAGCGCCGAGACCCCCAGCCCGGCCAGCGCCCACCACCAGTTGGCCGACCGCAGCTCGGCGAAGAACACCGGCACCGAGCTGATGAACGGGTAGGCGACGTAGACCAGCGCGACCAGCAGCACCATCTGGATCAGCTGATTGCGGGTGAAACGGGTGATCGTCGCGGTCTTGATCTGGTCGGCGCCGGTCTGGTTCTTCACCTCGTCGCGCACCGCCGCCATCACCGTGCCCGCATCGGGCACCGACTCCCGCACCTGCTTGGGCAGCGCGGTCTTGGTCAGCCGCCGCGACGCCGCGAGCACCTGCTCGAAACCGAACACCGTGATCGCCGCGGCAACCGCCTTGTCGGTGCCGTACAGGTGCGAGGTGGTGAGCAGCAGCTGCGCGATGTCGGTGTGCAGGTGCGCCTCCGACGCGCCGTACTCGGCGTGGGTGAAGCCGCCGAACTGTGGGTTGCCGTCGACCACCGTGATCGACTTGCAGCGCAGGTCGCCGTGCGAGATCTGCTGGCTGTGCAGCACACCCAGCGAATCCCACACGCGGGCCACCGGGGTGGCCTCGGCGCAGTCCTCGAGCGGGGTGCCGTGGGCCGGCTTGTGCGCGTACACCGTCCAGCCGCGGTCCAGCGTCGCCACCGCGATCGGAGAGGTGTTGGCCATCCCGAGGTTGCCGACGGCCAGTGCCATCAGCGCGCGGTGTTCGAC
>JAEZCL010000164.1 GCA_023433585.1 Pseudomonadota bacterium | reverse complement strand
GTCGTCGTCCGCGCCGATCTGTTCCAGCGCGCCGGGCGCCCAGGGGTCGGCGACGATGCGGTGGTTCGCGCCCGATTCGGCCGTCTTCGGCGCTGGATTGCCGGTGGCCAGGACGACGGCGCGGCCGTCGATGTGCGTGCCGTCGGCCAGACTCACGCCGTCTGTATAGAGGCTGACGACCTGACCGACGACGCGCCGGATCAGGCCGGGGTGGGCCGCCTCGACGCCCGTCAGCCGGTCCTGGACATAGCGGCCGTAAATCTGGCGGGGTGCGAAATCCTCGGGGTCGGCCAGGTCGGGGTTGTTCGCCGCCAGCCAGGCGACGAAGTCGGCCGGGCGGCCCTCGACCGCGCTCATCCGCGACGAGCGGACGTTTAGCAGGTGGCCCGCGAACGGCGTGGAATAGGCGACGCCCAGACCAAAATCCGGGGTGCGGCCGATCAGGACCGAGGCCCGGCCCTGCTCCGCCAGCCGGGCCGCCAGCATGGCCCCGGAAAATCCGGCGCCGACGATGACCACGGGCAGTTGCGAGGACTGAGGCATGGCCGTTCCTCGCCCGCGCCGGGGAAAGGGTCAAGCGAGGGCCACGGGGTCCTCCCCATTCTATGGGGGAGGTGGCGCAGCCGCACAGCGGCCGTGACGGAGGGGGCGACTCCACCTCTGCCGTCGCGCCGCCCCCTCCACCGCTTCGCGGTCCCCCTCCTCATGCGTGGGGAGGAAAGATGCGATCAGATCTCCTGGTTAAACGCGCCGATCTCGGGGTGGGCGGCCAGGCGGGGTTTCACTTCTTCGCGGAACAGGGCGCGCATGTCGTCTTCCGAGCGCATGCTTTCCACCACCACCACCAGTTCCGGCTTGTTGGACGAGGCGCGCACCAGCACCCACGAGCCGTCCTCCAGATGCACGCGTGCGCCGTTGACGGTGATGACCTCGGTGATCTTCCGGCCCAGGATCTCGCCGCCCGCCGCATGCAGGTCGGCATATTCCTTCTGGATGGCCTCGACCACGGCGTATTTGGCCTCGTCGTCGCAGTGCGGGCTCATGGTCAGCGAGGTGAAGGCGGGCGGAAGCGCGGCCCTGAGGTCGGACAGCCGCCGATCCGGGTTCCGGTCCAGCATGGCCAGGACCGCCCCGGCCGCCACGATCCCGTCGTCATAGCCCCGCCCGATGGGCGCGTTGAAGAAGAAGTGCCCCGACTTCTCGAACCCGGCCAGGGCCTTCAGTTCGGCGGTCTTGCGCTTGATGTAGCTGTGGCCGGTCTTCCAGTAGACCGTGTCGGCCCCGTTCCCGGCCAGCACCGGGTCGGTCTTGTAGAGGCCCGTCGATTTCACATCGACCACGAAGGTCGCGTCCGCGTGCAGGGCCGACAGATCGCGGGCCAGCATCAATCCGATCTTGTCGGCGAAGATCTCCTGGCCCGTGTCGTCCACCACGCCGCAGCGGTCGCCGTCGCCGTCGAAGCCCAGCGCCAGGTCCGCGCCGGTCCGCCTCACCTGTTCGGCCATGACCTTCAGCATGGCGTGGTCCTCGGGGTTCGGATTGTATTTCGGGAAGGTCCAGTCGAGGTCGCAGTCCATCTCGATGACCTCGGCGCCCATGCGGCGCAGGGCCTCCGGCGCGAAGGCGCCGGCCGTGCCGTTGCCGCAGGCGGCGACGACCTTCAAAGGCCGGGTCAGGGCCACGTCCGCCGACACTTCCGTCAGATAGGATTTGCGGAAATCCTCGATGCGCTCCAGACGGCCGCCCGGGCGTTCGACGCCCTGGCCCCCCAGCACGATGGCCTTCAGCCGCCCGATCTCCTCGGGACCGAAGGTCAGCGGCGCCTGGGTCCCCATCTTGACGCCGGTCCAGCCGTTCTCGTTGTGGCTGGCCGTGACCATGGCCACGCAGGGGCAATCCAGGGCGAACTGGGCGAAATAGGCCATGGGCGACAGCGCCAGGCCGATGTCCAGAACCTCCATGCCCCCCTGGATCAGGCCCAGCGTCAGGGCCTGTTTTACGCTCAGGGAATAGGACCGGAAGTCATGGCCGACCACGATGCGCGGCCGCACCCCGATTTCATGCGCATAGGTCGCCAGACCCAGCCCCAGGGCCTGGATTCCCAGCAGATTGACCTCCTCGCCCAGGATCCAGCGGGCGTCGTATTCCCGAAAGCCCGTCGGCCGGACCAGGGCGTGGTTCTCGTAGTCGGCCGTATTGGGCGTCAGGCCCGCGCGAGGGGTCAGCATGAATCGTCCTTGGATCAGGTCAGGCGGCCGGCGCGGCGTCGGCCCCGGCGGGCGGCGGCGTCACGCCCCGCCCCGCCTCGCCCTCGGGCCAGTTCAGGGCCAGAGCGACCATGCCGGCCGCAATCAGCGCCATGAGGGGAAAGAACAGTCGGTTCCGCATGGGTCCGCTATAGCAGGGCCGTTTCCGGCGCCACAACAACGCCGAGGCCGAGGGATGGATGCGCGGCGGTTTGGCGTAATACGAAAACCTTGACGATGTCCATGTTTTCGTATTACATAAATTCATGATCGTGTTCGACGCCGCCAAGGACGCCGCGAACATCGCCAAACACGGAGTCTCGTTGTCCAGGGCGGAGGATTTCGAGGCGATCATGTTCGTCGTGGATGATCGACGCGACTATGGCGAGACGCGCTATCGGGCCTACGGACACCTGGACGGAAAACCGCATTGTCTGGTGCTGACAGACCGAGACGGCGTCCTCCGGGCCATCAGTCTGCGCCGGGCGCACGAGAAGGAGATGAAGCGACATGTCCCGCAAGGTTGACCTGACCGATCCCGACAACCCCGAGTGGACCGAAGCCGACTTCGCCCGGGCGCGGCCTGCGGACGAACTGCCGGATCACGTCGGGAAGGCGTTCAAACGGCCGCCGGGGCGCCCGAGGGTCGCCGCGCCCAAGCAGGTGGTGTCCATCCGCATGGACCCCGAGGTGCTGGATTACTTCAAGCGCACCGGCCCCGGCTGGCAAACCCGCATTCATGAAGTGCTGGCCAAGGCGGCCGGACAGGGCTGACGCGACGGGCCGGATCCTTGCGGGTTGACCCTCGCCCCCGGCGGTCCTACCCGATCAGCTTCGTCTGGAGACCTTGAATGCCTCGACTGATCCTGCTGCGCCATGGCCAGAGCCGATGGAACCTGGAGAACCGCTTCACCGGCTGGGTGGACGTGGACCTGACCGAACAGGGCGAGGCCGAGGCGACGCGGGCGGGCGAGCTGATCGCCCGGTCCGGATTCCGCCCGGCGGTCATGTTCACATCGGTCCTGACGCGGGCGAAGCGCACCGGCGCGCGGGCGCTGGACGCGGCGGGTCTGTCGGGCGTTCCGGTGGTCGAGGACTGGCGGCTGAATGAGCGGCACTACGGCGGCCTGACCGGCCTGGACAAGGCTGAGACGGCTGAAAAACACGGGGAGGAGCAGGTCCGCATCTGGCGGCGCAGCTATGACATCCCGCCGCCGCCGCTGGCGCCCGGCGGCGAGTTCGACTTCACCGACGACCCCCGTTACGCGGGCCAGGATATTCCCGACACCGAAAGCCTCAAGACGACGCTGGACCGGGTTCTGCCCTACTGGAACAGCGCCATCGCCCCGCGCCTGGCCGAGGGCGACGACGTGCTGATCGCCGCTCACGGCAATTCACTGCGCGCCATCGTCAAGCATCTGTTCGATGTGCCGGACGACCGGATCGTCGGCGTCGAAATCCCCACCGGCAATCCGCTGGAGGTGGAATTGGATGCAGATCTGAAGCCCGTTTCCGCCCGCTATCTGGACGAGGGTAGGGCCCAGCCCTTGCCGACCCTGTCATGAGTGCGGCGCGCGATCAGGAATTCATGCGCCGGGCCATCGCCCTGGCCAAGGATCGGATGGGCCTGACCTGGCCCAACCCGGCGGTGGCCTGCGTCGTGGTCCGGGACGGCGAAGTGGCCGCCGAGGCCGCCACGGCCGCCGGCGGGCGGCCCCACGCCGAGGAGCAGGCCGTGCCGGCCGCCGGCGAGCTTGCGCAGGGCGCGACCGCCTATGTGACCATGGAGCCGTGCGGCGCGCGGTCCTCGGGCCGGACGTCCTGCGCCCAGTATCTGATCGAGGCGGGCGTGACGCGGGTGGTGATCGCCTGTCTCGATCCATCGCCGTTCGCCGCCGGGCGCGGCGTGGAACGGGTGCGGGCCAAGGGGCTGGAGGTCGAAACCGGCGTTCTGGCCGATGAGGCGGCGGTGCTCTACGAGGGCTATCTGCACCGGCTGGAGACCGGCCGCCCCATGGTGCGGGTCAGCGAGACCGGCGAGGGCTTCGACGGCCAGTTCGCCGCCTCGGCCAAGGCCGACCTGGCCACCGAGCTGAAGCGGCTGGGCGAGGCGGGCTACACGCGGCTGTGGATCGCGCCGGGCGCCCTGGCGGATGCGCTGCGCGAACAGGGTCTGCTGACTGAATAGCTCCGGCGAATTCCACGTTTTCTTAAGCGCTTGCGGGCATGATCCGCCCCATGTCGGCGCAATCCGCCCCCGTTGATCCCGCCGCAAGGCGGCGGCTGACCCAGGCCGAGCTGGACGCCATTTGCGTCCGGCATGACCGGCTGTGGCAGGCGCGCCCCGGCGGCGCACGGGCGGTGTTCGCCTGGATGGACCTGTCCGGCCTCAGTCTGAAGGGCCGCAATCTCACCGACGCGGATTTCTCGGCCGCCTGCCTGGCGGGCTGCGACCTGAGGGGGGCGCGGCTGGACAATGCGGTGCTGTTCGGGGCCGACCTTCAGGATGCGCTGCTCAACGAGGTCAGCCTGAGGCGGGCGGACATGCGCGGCGCCTGCCTGCGCGGCGCGGACCTGACCGGCGCCGATCTGTTCGAGGCGGACCTGCGCGAAGGCGCCATCGCCGCCGCCGACGCCCGCCTGGGCTTCCGGATCGTCGAGCATGTTCTGAGGGACCGGACCGCCGCCACCGGCGCCAATCTGTCCGGCGCCAATCTGGAACGCTCCCGCCTGACCGGCGTCATCGCCGTGGCCGCCGACTTTTCCGGCGCCATGATGAAGGACTGCAAGCTGGTCCGGGCCAATCTGAAACAGGCCAATTTCAACGGCGCGGACCTGGCGGGGGCGGATCTGTCCGGCGCCGACCTGACCGGCGCCGACCTGCGCGACGCCGTGCTGGTGGGCGCCCGGCGCGACCTGTGGCGGGCCGACGGGGCGGACATGAAAGGCGCGCTGACCGACGAGCGTCCCGTGGGTGCGCCGGTGGCGAACCTGCCCGCCGCCGACATGCTGCGCGAACATGCGGTGTGGTGCGACACCGGGGGCCTGGAAGGCAAGCCGTCGGTGTTCGACGAGGTCGATCTGAGAAGCCTCAAGGCGATCCGGGGCCTGAACCTGACGGCCCTTTCGGCCAAGCGGGCGGTCTTCTACGGGCTCGACATGGAGGGGGTGCAGCTCCAGGGCGCCCAGCTGGAAGGGGCCGATCTGCGCTCGGTGAATCTGCGGGGCGCGGACCTGCGCGGCGCACGGCTGCAAGGCGCTCGGCTTCAGGGCGCGGACCTGCGCGAGGCCCAGCTGGGGCCCCTGATGATCGGGCCGGATCGGCTGATGCCCGCCAATCTGACCGGCGCCCATCTAAGGGGCGCGGACCTGTCCGGCGCGGATCTGCGCCGCGCCGTGTTCGTCCAGGCTGATCTCAGCCGCGCCACCCTGCACGGAGCCCTCACCCGTCAGGCCGAATTCCTGGCCGCCCGGCTGGATGGCGTGCGAGGCCTGGACCTGACTGTTTCGGAGGCATGAAAAAGGGCGGCCCGAAGGCCGCCCTGCTCAGGCTTGAAGACCGAAGGCTTACGCCGCTTTCTTGCGCTTGCTCTCAATCAGGGGCGCGGCGGTGTTGATCTCGATCCGGCGAGGCTTCAGCGCCTCCGGCAGCTCGCGCTTCAGGTCGATGGTCAGAAGGCCGTTGTTCAGGCCCGCCTCGGTCACCACCACATAGTCGGCCAGCTGGAAGCGGCGCTCGAAGTCGCGCTCGGCCAGGCCGCGATGCAGGAAGGTGCGTTCGTCCCCGTCATTGGCCGTGCGGCGGCCGGTGACGGTCAGCAGGTTCTCCTTGACCTCGATGTTCAGCTCATCGGGCTTGAAGCCGGCCACGGCGATCTCGATCCGATAGGCGTTCTCGCCGGTCGTCTCGATGTTGTAGGGCGGCCAGCCGCCCGCCTCGCCGGCGCGCGCGGCGTTTTCCAGCAGGCCGGCCATGCGGTCGAAGCCCACGGCGGAACGATAGAGGGGGGTGAAGTCGATGGTGCGCATTGCAATCCTCCTGATGCACAGCAAGGTTGAACCGCCCCGCGTGCTTGCCCGGGACGGATGGGTTCCGGCCTTTGACAGTCCCTGATGGGCCCCGTCGTGACCGTGAAAGCCCGGCGAACCGGCGCTTCCAGGAAGGAATTTAGGACGGCCCCGCCGAGGCGCAAGGTCCGGCGCGCGAATTCTCCGACGCAGCGCTTGTTCGACGAGCAGGCGCCTATAGGGTGATTTCAGGCAACGCCGTTCCCTAATCGGAGACCGTCCAATGCGCCGAATGATCCTCGCCGCCGCCTGCCTGGCCCTGACCGCCGGGGCCGCGAACGCTCAGCTTCCCGACACGCCTGCACGGGGGTCCGCCCTGGAACCCGTCCACGCCGAAGACGGGGTGCTGTCCGAAATCATCGCCGCTGACACGCGCTCGGCGGCTAATCGCGCGCGCGACCGGCATCGCCATCCCTATGAGGCCCTGACCTTCTGGGGGTTGCAGCCCGGCCTGACGGTGGTCGAGATCGACCCGGGGCCGGCGGGCTGGTGGACCGAGATCCTCGCGCCCTACGCCGCGCGCACAGGCGGACATTATGTGGCGGCCTGGGTCGACCTGGGGGCGCCCGACGTCTCCGATCGCGCCCGGGCGTCCCGCGCCGCCCTCGAACAGGATCTGGCGCCCTACGGCGAGGCGGCGGCTGCGGCGGATTTCGGCCCGGCGTCGGGCCTGGCGGTCGCGGACGGCTCGGCCGACCTGGTCCTGGTGGCGCGGGCCTTTCACAACTGGGCGCGCGCCGGGCTGACCGAGCGCTACATGGCCGAGTTCTTCCGCGCCCTGAAGCCGGGCGGCGTCCTGGCGGTCGAGCAGCATCGGGCCCAGGAAGGGCTGAACGCCGCCGAAACCGCCTCGAACGGCTATGTTCCGGAAAGCTACGTCATCCGCGCCGCCCAGGACGCAGGCTTCGAACTGGACGCGCGCAGCGAGCTGAACGCCAACCCTGACGACGACCGGGGTCATCCCTTCGGCGTCTGGACCCTGCCTCCCGTGCGCCAGTCGGAAGGAGGCGGCCGGAGCCTGACGGCCGACGAACGCGCCGCTTTCGACGCCATCGGCGAGAGCGACCGCATGACTCTGCGTTTCAGAAAGCCGGAATGACCGGGCTTTCATGACGCGGCGCGGGGCTTTGACGCTCCGGGTGAACCGCTTTAAGTCCGAACCCTGCGTCGTGCGACGGGGGTGTCGCGGCGGCTTGAAAGCGAGCCTGACGAGAATGGAATCCATGGTTGAACGGTCCTGGAATCTGGGGATGTGCGCGTCCCGTCGCCGGCTGCTGGGCGGCGCGGGCGCCCTGACGGCGCTTTCCCTGATTTCCGCCTGCGGCCGTTCCCGGCCCGCCGACGAGGCGACGGACGAGAACGGCGGGCCGCCTGCGGCGCCGGAGGGCAGCCTGGAATGGGCGGTCGCCGGCTCGTGGCGGGTGCATGACCGCACCCGCGATCTGTGGCGCCACCCGGTCGAGACCCTGACCTTCTTCGGCATCCGGCCGGACATGCGGGTGGTCGAGATGTGGCCGGGAGTGGGCTGGTACACCGAGATCCTGGCGCCTTACCTGGCCCATGGCGGCGGCAAGCTGTTCGCCGCCGGATTCGAGACACACCCCGAGGCCGACCCCGCCTTGCGTCAGGTCATGGCGCGTTTCGAGGGGCGTTTCACCGGCGATCGGCGCCTGTACGGCGATGTGGCGGTCACCACTTTCGGGCCGACCAGCGGCCCCCTGGCGACGCCCGGGACCGTCGATCTGGTGCTGTTCCTGCGCAGTCTGCATGCCTGGATGGCCGCCGGCATCGCCGAGAAGGGGTTCGCCGACGCCTACGCCGCGCTCAAACCCGGCGGCGTCCTGGGGATCGAGCAGCATCGCGGGGTCTCCGGCGGCGACCAGGATCCGGCCGCCGCCAGCGGCTATGTGCAGGAAGCCTTCGTCAAGCAACTGGCCGCCGAGGCGGGCTTCGTCTTCGTGGCCGCCAGCGAGATCAACGCCAATCCCGACGACACCAAGGACCACCCCTTCGGCGTGGACACCCTGCCGCCCAACAGCGTCACGGCCCCGCCGGGCCAGCCGGCCGATCCCGAGTTCGACCGCAGCCGCTATGACGCCATCGGTGAAAGCGACCGCATGACCCTGAAGTTCCGGAAACCAGAATGACTCCCCCCCCATCCGCCGGCGCCCGCGTAGCGGCCTTCGCCGCCAGCGCCCCCCTGATGGGCGTCCCGGGCGCCGCTTCACCGCCGGGCGGCTCGGGCGAATGGTATCGCGGGGCGGGCGGCCTGCGTCTGCGCGCGGCCCTGTGGACGCCGGCGTCTTCGGTCGAAGACGCGCCGCGCGGCACGGTGATCGTCAGCCCCGGCCGCACCGAGCCGATCGAGAAATACTTTGAATTGATCGGCAATCTTCTGGCGCGCGGGTTCTGCGTCCTGGCCCACGACTGGCGCGGCCAGGGGCTGTCGGCCCGGCTGCTGCCCGACCGTCTGAAGGGCCACGCCCGGGCGGCGGAGGAATTCCTGGACGACTACGCCCGGCTTCTGGACGCCTTCGAGGCGCGCCTGCCCGGGCCATGGATCATGATCGGCCATTCCATGGGCGCGGTGCTGAACCTGCTGACCCTCCAGGCCGGTGAGGAGCGCATCGCCGGCGCGCTCTTGTCCAGCCCGATGCTGAGGATCAAGACCGGCAAGCGGTCCCTGTGGTCGGTCAGGATGGCGGTGAAGTGGAACCTGCGCCACGGCAAGGCCGGGGACTATGTGCTGGACGATCCGGACGATCCGTTCGACCACGCCTTCGAAACGGACGCCCTGACCACGGACGAAAGCCGTTACGACCTGTGGCGGCAACAGCTCTACGCCTGCCCGCATCTGGCCGTGGGCGGCCCGACCTGGGGCTGGCTGGCCTTCGCCCTGGACGCCGGGGAACGCGCCCTGAAGCCCAAGGCGCTGAAGCGGGTGGCCATTCCGGTCTCCATCGTCCAGGCGGGCGAGGACGACCGGGTCTGGAAGCAGACCAACCGCTGGGCCGCCAAGCGCCTGGGCCGGGGCCGCTATGTGGAGGTCGACGGCGCCCTGCATGAAGTCATCATGGAGACCGACGACCGGCGCGGCGTCTTCCTGCGCGAGTTCGACGCCATGGCCGACTATCTGGCGCCGCGCCCGGGCGGAGGGTGACGCCGAGCCGCCGCCGCGAGGACCAGGCCATGATGATGCTGCAGCCCACCCGCCTGAAGACGCTCCAGCCCGCCGCCATGCTGGCGCTGCGGCTCTATCTGGGCGGGTTCCTGATCTGGGGCGTGTGGGACAACATCGCCTCCGCCGCCCGCATGGCCGAGTTCGAGGCGTTCCTGGCCGGTCTGAACTGCCCGCTGCCCGCCCTGGCCGCGCCCCTGTCGGTCTGGGTCCAGTTCGCTGTCGGCGCGGCCCTGATCCCCGGCGTCCTGACCCGCTGGGCGGGTGTGCTGCTCAGCGTCAATTTCATCGTGGCGACGATCCTGCTGTGGGGCGGCGGCGCCGATGCGCGCGGCCTGTTCCCGCCCGCGATCCTGATCTTCGTCGGCCTGGTCCTGGCCGCTTACGGCGCCGGGCGCTGGTCGCTGGACGCCCGGTTGGGAGACCGTTGAACGCCGTCGCCGCGTTTCCTATCTGAACGGACGAGGGCTTGCGGGCGCCCGCGCCGATCACGGGCGGGCGCGACCGGGGCCGAAACAGTCGCTTGATACGAGGACTGGAACGAAGATGACGACGCGCACCCTGTTGTTCGACAGCCCCTTCCTGCTGGGCTTCGACCAGACCCGGGCCCTGATCGACCGTGCGGCCAAGGCCGCCGCCGAGGGCTATCCGCCCTACAACGTCGAGGATCGCGGAGATTCAGGGGTCCGCATCACCCTGGCGGTGGCCGGGTTCACTCCCGAGGATCTGTCGGTGACCCTGGAAGGCCGCCAGCTGACCATTTCCGGCAAGCGCGAGGACGCGGGCCGGACGGACAACGCCTATCTGCACCGGGGCATCGCCGCGCGCGGCTTCGTGCGCAGCTTCGTCCTGGCCGACGGCCTGGAGGTGAGCGGCGCCATGCTGGAACACGGTCTGCTGCATGTGAACCTCAGCCGCCCGGACCGGACCGAAACGGTCAGGCGCATCCCCATCACCCTCGGCTGAGGCCCATTTCCCCCAACACCGGCCGCCGGGATCAGGGGCGCACACGGCAACCGTGCGCCCGTCCAGGCGTTCGCCAATGACAAGGAGATTCCCATGACTCCGGTCATGACCAAAGACGATTTCACCGCCCTGGGCGCGCCGGACCTGGTCTATGTGCGCGAGGTCAGGGCCGCCGACATCCTGGCCGACGTGCGCGTGGACGACATCCGGGGGCTCGAGATCGATCCGGACCAGACGCTCTACGCCGTGCACGGCGCGGACGGCGAACGCCTGGCCGTGATGATCGACCGCGAAACGGCCTTCGCCGCCGCCGTGGCGCACGAACTGGCGCCGGTGTCGGTGCACTAGGACGCCTTCTACCTAGGCGACCACGGTCTCCGCGCACCGGCCGCACAGGCCGGTGTCCGCGTTGAAGTCCGGCATGCGCCGCCAGCAGCGTTCGCATTTGGCATGCTCGGCCACGCGCACCTGGACCGCCGTTTCACCGGCCTTCAGCTCGGCGCCGGACGTGCGGAACACCTCGGCGGCGTCCAGCCCCTCGAACGCCGCCAGCGCCTCGGCGGGCGCGACGACCGACACAGAGGCGTCCAGCGCCCCGCCGATCAGCTTGTCGCGGCGCGCGGTCTCCAGCGCGTCGTTGACGGCCTCCAGCACCGTCCCGACCTTCGCCCAGCGCTCGGCCTCCGCCGGATTCTCCCATTCGGCGGGCGTGTCGGGAATCACCCGCGCGCAGTTAGATCCGCCTTCGGGGAAGCGCGTCGTCCAGGCCTCCTCCATGGTGAAGGGCGTCAGGGGCGCCAGCCACGCCGTCAGCCGCTCGAACACCGCATCCATGACCGTGCGCACGGCCCGGCGCTTCTCGCTGTCGGGCCGGTCGCAGTAGAGGCTGTCCTTGCGCACGTCGAAATAGAGCGCCGACAGGTCGCCGGTGCAGAACTCCAGAACCGGCCGCACCACGTCCTGGAACCGATACTCGGCGTAGGCCCGGCGCACCTGGCCGTCCAGTTCCCACAGGCGATGCAGGATGTAGCGCTCCAGGGGTGGGAATTGCGACAGGTCCGTCAGGCGCTCGGCCTCGTCGAAACCGTTCAGGGCGCCCAGCAGATAGCGCACCGTGTTCCTGAGCTTGCGATAGGCGTCCACCGTGGTCTGCAGGATCTGTTTGCCGATCCGCTGGTCCTCGGCGTAGTCGACCAGCGCCACCCACAGGCGCAGGATGTCGGCGCCGGATTCATTGATGACCTTCAGCGGGTCGGTGGTGTTGCCCCGCGACTTGGACATCTTCTCGCCGTTCTCGTCCAGGGTGAAGCCGTGGGTGAGAACCGCGTCATAGGGCGCCCGGCCGCGCGTGCCGCAGGCCTCCAGCAGCGAAGACTGGAACCAGCCGCGATGCTGGTCCGAGCCTTCCAGATAGAGATCCGCAGGCCATTTCGAATCCGCCCGGCCTTCCAGGGTGAAGGCGTGGGTGCAGCCGGAATCGAACCAGACGTCCAGGATGTCTTCGACCTTCTCGTAGCGGTCCGGGTCGTGACCGGCGCCCAGGAAGTCGCTGTCCGGCCGGGTGAACCAGGCGTCGGCGCCCTCGGCCTGGATGGCCGCGACGATGCGCGCGTCCACCGCCTCGTCATTGAGCGGCCGGCCCGTCTGCTTGTCCACGAACATGGCCAGGGGCGTGCCCCAGGCGCGCTGGCGGCTGATGAGCCAGTCGGGCCGCGTCTCCACCATGGAGCGGATGCGGTTCTTGCCGCCTGCCGGGTGGAAGGTGGTGGCGTCGATGGCGGCCAGCGCCGTCCCGCGCAGATTGTCGTCGCCGTCCATTCGGACGAACCATTGGGGTGTGTTGCGGAAGATGACCGGCGCCTTGGATCGCCAGGAGTGCGGATAGGAATGCTCCATCCGCCCGCGCGCCAGCAGGGTTTCGGCCTCGATCAGCTTCTCGATCACCGCCGGGTTGGCGGGGCCGAACTTGCCGGTCTTCTTGCCCTCGGTCTCCAGCACCTTCAGGCCGCCGAACAGGGGCACATGATCGTAATAGGCGCCGTCCGGATCGACCGTGTCGGGGATCTCGTGATGGCCGTGGGCGCGCCAGACCTCATAGTCGTCCGCGCCGTGGCCCGGCGCGGTGTGCACGAAGCCGGCCCCCGCGTCGTCGGTGACGTGGTCCCCGGCCAGCAGCGGCACGGAGAACCCGTAGCCGGGATGCAGCGCCGCCAGGGGGTGGGCGCATTCCAGCCCCGACGGGTCCAGATCGGACACGCGGGTCCAGGAGGCGATCTTCGCGGCCCTGAACACCTCTTCGGCCAGCTTGTCGGCCAGGATCAGACGGTCGCCCGGCTTGGCCCAGGGCTCGAATTCCAGCCCCGACTCCAGCGCCGCGACCTCGTAAAGGCCATAGGCGATCTCCGGGCCGTAGCTGACGGCCCGGTTGGCCGGAAGGGTCCAGGGGGTGGTGGTCCAGATGACCACGGCGGGCGTCGCGTTCCTGAAGGCCAGAAGGTCGTCGGGATGATCGTCCGTCGCCCCGGTGACCGGGAACTTCACCCAGACCGTCGGCGAGACGTGGTCGTGATATTCGATCTCGGCGTCGGCCAGGGCGGTGCGCTCGACCGGCGACCACATCACGGGCTTGGAGCCGCGATAGAGCTGGCCCGAATTCTTGAACTTGTGGAATTCGCGCACGATGGCCGCCTCGGTGGCGAAATCCATGGTCGCATAGCGCCCGTCCCAGCTGCCGATCACGCCCAGGCGCTTGAACTGCTCCCTTTGCGTGTCGATCCAGCCGGCGGCGTAGTCGCGGCACGCCTGGCGGAACTCGGCCTTGGAGACCTCGTCCTTGCGGCGTCCCCTGGCGCGGAACTGTTCCTCGATCTTCCACTCGATGGGCAGGCCGTGGCAGTCCCAGCCGGGCACATAGTCCACGTCATAGCCCAGCAGGAACCGGCTGCGGACCACGAAATCCTTCAGCGTCTTGTTTAGGGCGTGGCCGATGTGGATGTCGCCGTTCGCATAGGGCGGGCCGTCATGCAGCACGAACAGGGGCGCGCCTTCGGCCTGACGCTGCTTCCTCAGCGCCGCATGGAGATCGCCCCACTGCTCGAGGATCGTCGGCTCCTTCTTGGGCAGGCCGCCGCGCATGGGAAACGGGGTTTCGGGCAGGAAAACGGTGTCGCGGTAATCGCGGCCTTGGGAATTATGGGGGGCGTCGGCCATGGGTGTCCGGTCGGTGTTCTCGGGTTTGCGCGAAGAGGATTTGCGAAATCCCGGCGTACGCGGGGCCAGGCCCTGAAGCGTTACGCCGGGCGGCGAATCGAAATCCTGGGAATTGGGGCGCGAACCATCATGAATCCGGTCTAGCAGAGGCCGTCAGCAATGGACAGGGCCGCCAGGCGGCGTCCGGGCGCATGATCGGCGTGAACAGGGAGACACGCCCATGCATCCATTGGCGAGACCATCCGTCCTCGTCCTGGCCGGTCTGATGACCGCCGCCTGTCATGACCCGGTCGATTGCGGCGCCGGGGGGCGAGGCTGCGCGCCGCCCCCGGAAGCGGCCATGTCCGCGCCCGCGACGGACGACGCGACGGACGACGCGCCCGGCGCCCGCGAGGCCGCCGAGCGCTTCGCCCGCGACCTCTATGCGCGCATGGCCGACGACGCCTTCGCGCCCCTGGCCGGGCGCGACGCGCCGACGGTCTTCACCGCCGAGGTGGTCGGGCTGATCGACCGCGCGCGCGGGTGGACGGGCGAGGGCGTCCACCCGGCGCTGGAGGCCGATCCGCTCTGCCTGTGCCAGGATCCTTACGGCCTGACGGTGCGAGGTGTGAGCGTGGACGAGGCGACGGCGGACCGGGCCGTCGTGCGGGTGCGCTTCGACTTCGGCGCGGATGATCCCGAGGAACGGCGCGAAACGATCCTGGACCTGCGCCGCGAGGGCGAGACCTGGCGTGTGGACGACATCAGAACCGACGACGGCTTCTCGTTCCGCCGTTCGCTGCTTCAGGACGATTGACGCCGACGACGCGCGGGGATGGATTCAGCGGCGGGGTCCGTGATCGACCTCGACCTCCGCCTCGGTGAGGCGGCGAGTGACGCGCACGCGGCAGCGTTCGGCCGGGCCGCCCAGAGGCCGCACGATCAAGTCGGCCTGTTCGCCCACGCACAGGCTGGAGGCGCCGCCGAAGGCCCTGAGCGCCACCTGGTTGGCCCAGTCGATGTCCTGGCAATAGCCGATGGCCGCCAGTTCATAGGCTGCGCGCTGCGAGGCGTGAACTATGATCGAGCCGTCGCCCTCGCCGGAGAAGCTTCTGACGCTGTCGATCAGAAAGCACTGTCTGCCGCTGGCGGCGGCGCTCTCGGACGTGGAGGCGGGGATTTGTGCGCAGGATGCCGCCGCGCCCGCACCGACGGCCAGGACCGTGATCAGGATGGCTCGCATGGTTTCCTCCTCTGCCGCCTTGCGACTCGCATATAGGCCATACGGGCGTCAGGGTGATGCGGTTCCATCCGCGCCATCCGTCAGACGCGGCGCCTCGAAGGCGCCCGCGCCGACGGCGGCCTCTCGTTACGCCGCTCGTCGCTTCAGTTAGACTGAGCTTCGTCTGAAGGCGCGGCAGGCAGGCGGCGCGTGACTTCCACGCGGCATTGTCCAGACGACCCGTTCCTGGGGCGCATGAACAGTTCGGCCTCCTGGCCCACGCACAGGCTGGCGGCGCCGCTCAGTGTGCGCAACCCCACCTGATGGATCCCGTCCACATCCTGGCAATTGGTGACGGGCGTGAGTTCATAGGAAGCGCGCCGTGAGACGTGGACGATGATCGACCTGTCGTCTTCGCTCGAGAAGCTGCGCACCATGCTCGCGACGAAGCACTGGCGGCCCGAGGCGCTCTCATCGGACGAAGCGCTGGAAGCGGGCGCGTAAGAAACCCCGCCGATCAGGCCGGCGGCAAGGGCTGCAATCAGAACATTACGCATTGATGATCTCCTGAATGCTCCCCTGCATCAGGATGAACGTAACACGATAACAGCGTCGTCGCAAATCAGCGTGCGCCCGTCAGGGCCTGCCGGATGCCGGCGATCTTGGCGTCGGTCTCGGCCAGTTCGGCGGCCGGGTCGCTGTCGGCCACGATCCCAGCGCCGGCCAGGGTGCGGAACCGCCATCCCCCATCCCCGTCCTGGCGCAGGGCGACCGTGCGGATCAGGACCGAGGCGTCGAGGCTTCCGTCGAAGCCCGCCAGGAACAGGCTGCCGCACCAGGGGCCGCGCGCGGCCTCGTGCCCCGCGATGACCTTCATGGCCTGGTGCTTGGGGGCGCCGGTGATCGACCCTGGCGGAAAGGCCGCCGCCATCACCGCGCCCGCCTCCGCGCCGTCCGCCAGCCGTCCCTGAGCCGTGGACACCAGGTGATGGACGTTGGGATAGGTCTCCACGCGGAACAGCTCCGGCGCCGTGACGCTGCCGGGCGTGCAGACCCGCGCCAGGTCGTTGCGCATCAGGTCCACGATCATCAGGTTTTCGGCCCGGTCCTTGGCGCTGGCCAGCAGTTCGGCCTTCAGCGCCGCGTCCTCGCCCGCGTCCGCGCCCCGGGGCCGGGTGCCCTTGATGGGACGGGCGGTGATGCGGCCGCCGCGCACCGTCACGAAAGTCTCCGGCGAGTTGGACACCAGGGCGTGTTCGCCCAGGTCCCAGAAGGCGGCGTGCGGCGCCGGGCTGTGCTCCGCCAGCCGTGCGAACAGGTCGAAGGGCGTCGCGCCCGGCGTCAGTGCGCCCGACCAGGCCCGGGCGATGTTGGCCTGGAAGATCTCGCCCGCCGCGATGCGCGCGGTCACGTCGGCCACGGCGTCGAGATAGGCCGCGTCCGGCCGTTCGGCCTCGAACCGCGCGGCCAGAGGACCAGGGGGCGGGCCTGGCGGCCGGGCCGTCGCCAGC
>JAEZCL010000129.1 GCA_023433585.1 Pseudomonadota bacterium | reverse complement strand
ATTGTAAAAACTTCTTGATTCCGGATAGTTTTTTGCGCCGATAAAAGGCCGGATGGAAATGGTTTTGAATGGCATAAACAGAATTGAAACTTTAATATAAGCGTGAATAATCATTAAGAGCCGCCTGTATGCTCCATCCCTGCTAATGAAGCTTTACATCGGATTTCATCTCCCATAAATTATCTCTCGAAAATTAGGGGTCGGGAATTTAGGGAAAGAACGGGAGCCCTACTGCATTAAATTTAGTCATTTAGCGCAGCAAGACATAGGTGTTTGGTTAATTATTTTCTTTTGGCCTGAAACCTGGATCAATAATAAATTACAAGAAGTCATTAGAAGTTACTTTTTCCCCTTTTATTTAGAAAAAAGGGAGCAAAAAATCGGGCTGCAGAATCGGCGGTAAGATTGGAGTTTTACCCGAAGCTGTTTCTGAAAACTTGTAAATCTCTGCCATAATTATATAACAAACCAGAGAATATTCTTCAGACCTTTATACAAATCATAAATTATGTTGCAACAATATTCAATAAAAGGCATGTCCTGTGGCGGATGCCGGAAATCTGTTCAGGAACAATTGAATAAAATTCCGGGAGTGCAGGCAACTGTTTCACTGGATCCGCCGCTGGCCACTGTCGAAATGGAGGGTCCGGTTTCACTGGCGGTTCTGCAGGAAGCGGTGTCCAAAGCAGGGCATTATGAAATTGAAGCGATCACAGCTGGTAAACTAGAAACAACGGCAGTCCAAAACTCCGCTTCTGTAGATGTTGCGAACTCAAATCGGCAGGCAGTTCATTCCAATAAAGTTTTACACCATAATTCTGAAACAAGGCCCGACGCTGAAATTGTTTCCGCAGGCAGGTATTACTGTCCGATGTATTGCGAAGGCGATATTACCTACAGCAAGCCCGGTAATTGTCCGGTTTGCGGCATGCATCTCGTTGAGCAAAACGCGGAATTAACACATGGGCGGCAGGGCCGGCGCCATGGCCATCAGGAAATTATCGATAAGAAATCCGGTATGGATGATTTAGTGAAAGGAACTGTTCGGCCTCCGGGCGGTTTGTATTATTGTCCAATGCATTGTGAGGGCGATAAAACCTATGATCATCCCGGTCATTGTCCGGTTTGCGGAATGAACCTGGTTGAAAAACCACCCAATCATTCTTCGGCTAACCCTAATGGGTACCCGGCAGATAGAAAACTGTCAGGGGAAACGACCGATGCAAAAAACCAAGCCGCCCCGGTTGTAGAAAAGCAGACAGCGGTTTATTATTGTCCCATGCATTGTGAAGGCGATAAAACGTACGATGCACCGGGTCGTTGTCCGGTTTGCGGCATGTATCTGGTGGAATTAAAGCCGGGTGAAAAAGCCAGTAACGTCGATGGTCATTCGCACTCCATGAAAGTTCAGCAGCAGCCTTCATTAAAAAAAGAAAACACACCTGCTGTAAAAAGTTCGCACCGGCCCCCTGGCGGTGTTTTCTACTGTCCGATGCATTGTGAGGGCGACAAAACTTATGATCATCCCGGTCATTGTCCGGTTTGCGGGATGAACCTGGTGGAAATGCCTTCAGTAAAGCAAACTCTTAAATACAGTTGCCCCATGCATCCGGAAATCATTCAGGATGGACCCGGTTCCTGCCCGATCTGCGGAATGGATCTGACTCCCATGGTTCCCACGGAGGATGCATATGATAAAACCTATCTGGATCTTAGAAAGAAATTTATAACGGCGGTAATTTTTACTATCCCGGTCTTTATCCTTTCTATGAGCGGCATGTTGCATAACAATCCAATTGAAAAGCTGATTCCCAATAATGTTTCGAACTGGATTCAATTTGTATTGTCGTTACCGGTTGTGTTTTATGCGTGCTGGTCATTTTTCGAGCGGGCCTGGACCTCATTTAAAACCTGGAACCTGAATATGTTTAGCCTGATTGGGTTGGGTGCCGGAGCTGCTTTTTTATTTAGTATCGTGGCACTTATTTTTCCTTCCATCTTTCCGGCAGGCTTTAAAAATGCCGACGGTTCAGTGCATCTTTATTTTGAAGCGGCCGTGGTAATACTAACACTGGTTTTGTTAGGCCAGCTATTGGAAGCCCGTGCACATGCTCAAACCGGCGGTGCTATTAAAGAGCTGATGAAACTTGCCCCGGTGGATGCTACGGTTGTCCGTGATGGCGAAGAACGAAAAATTCCGATTTCTGAAATCCGGATCTCGGATATTCTCCGGGTGAAACCGGGCGAAAAAATTCCGGTTGACGGAGTGATTACGGAAGGCAATAGCAGTATAGACGAATCGATGATTACCGGCGAGCCGATTCCCGTTGATAAGCAGGTGAACGATAAAGTAACAGCCGGCACGATCAACAGCAACCGGTCTTTCCTTATGAAAGCGGAAAGGGTAGGCGAGGATACCCTATTGTCGCAGATTATCCAAATGGTAAACAATGCCAGCAGATCCAGGGCTCCCATTCAAAAGCTGGCCGACCGGATCTCGAAATATTTCGTGCCGATCGTGATGGGCATTGCGGTGCTGACATTTTTGTTGTGGACTCTATTCGGCGGCGAACAGGGGATGGTTTATGGT
>JAEZCL010000111.1 GCA_023433585.1 Pseudomonadota bacterium | reverse complement strand
CGAGAACGCCCGGCCGAGCTGACAGCGGTCAGTACTTCCGCGTCGGCTCCGCCGGCCCGGCACCCGACACGCTCGCGGGCAGTGCCGGTTGCAGGGCCTCCAGCGCCCGGCTGACGCCCAGGCCGGCGAGGATCGCCAGCGCGAAGACGACAGTCGGCAGCCACCGGGGGCCGCCCGCGACGAGGATGATCATCTGCACCAGGCACAGCAGGGTGACCCCCAGCACGGTGCCCGCGAAGCCGCCCCGCCCGCCGGCCACGCTCACGCCGCCGAGCAGGACGGCACCGGCCACCAACGTCAGCTGGCCGATGTCGGCCGATGGGATTGCGGCACCGATCCGGCCGGCCAGCAGGACTCCGGCCGCGCCCGCGATCAGGCTGGAACCGCCCAGGCCGATGACCGCGCCCAGCAGCCGTGCACCGAACGGCGACGGCGGCTCCCCGGCGACGACCCGGTTGCCGCTCAGCGCCCGCCGCACCGCCGGGATCGACCACACCACCGCGCCGCCGATCGACAGCAGGAGAAACAGCACCAGCCACCCGGCCCCGGCACCGTCGGACCGGATCCAACCTTCGCTCGCGAGCCGCCGCGGACCGCCGCTGCCGGTGGTGGCGAGCAGAATGCCCTGCGTCAGGGCAAGCCCGCCGAGCGACACCGCCCACCCGGGCGCCTGCAGCAGCCCGGCGATCAGGCCCATCCCGAGCCCGAAGAACGCCGCGGCGGCGATCGCGGCGACCGCCGCGACGAGGACCGGGGCGCCGGCGTCGAGCACCTCCGCGTACGTCAGGCCGGCGAGTGCCCCGACTGCGACGACCGCGAGGTTGGGCGTGGCGGTGCGCAGCGACAGCGCGAAGGCGGTCGCCAACAGGCCGGCGGAGGCGATGTTGAACACCAGCGGCGACAGCCGCGACCCGTCCTGGGAGTACCACACCACCGCGGCGACGACGGTCAGCGCCAGCAGCACCGCCTCCCAGATCAGGTGCGGCCGAATGGAGCCACCGGAACGGGACATGACCGGTCCGGCGGGTGCCAACGGTTGTTCAGGCGTGAAAACCACAGCGGTTCCTCCCTTGTGCGGACGCTGACACTAACCGGCAGGAGCTCCGGTGTGACCGATGCGGCGACTCGACCGGTCCCTAAGAGAGGACGCCGTCGGACACCAGGAGCGAGTTGTGGACCAGAAGCTGCATGTGCTCTTCGAGCGGGCACTCGAGGTGGAACCCGTACCCCCGACCGGGGAACTGGCCCGGGAGGCCATGGCCGGGGGCGCCGCGCTGCGACGCAGACGCCGGCTGGTCACGGGAGGCACGGCGGCCTGTCTCGTCACGATCGCCGCTGTCCTGGTCGCCCTGAACCTGACGCCGACATCGAGGGAACCGGTGCCGCCGGTGGTGGCGGCCGGCGCGCTGATGCCCTCCGCCGACGCCACCTGTGAGCGACAGTGGGGTGACGAGCCGGTCGACGTCCGCGTCTTCCTGCGGCATGACATCACTGATCAGCAGCGGCTCGACCTACACGACGCGCTCCGGTCGGCTCCGCTCGTGCGGAGCGTGACGTTCCAGAGCCGGGACGAGGCGTATGCCAGATTCAAGGAGATGTACCGGAACAGCCCGGATCTGGTCCACGCGGTCAAACCGGAGCAGATGCCTGAGTCCTTCCAGGTCGCACTGACGAGGGCGAAGGACTACTCAGAACTCGTGGCGAACTTCCACGACCGTGACGGCGTCGATCAGATCCTGGGCGGTCCGTGCCCGGCGCGCTCGGACTCCGGGGAGGGTGAGTGACCAGCGGGCAGATCGACGTACGCGCAACGCCGTCCGCCGAACGCCCGGCCGGACCGCTGGCCCGCTGGAGCGCCGCCCGTCGCCGTGAGCGCAGCAACCGGGACGAGGACTTCAGCGCGTTCGTCGCGGCGACCGCGCCCCGGCTGAGACGCACCGCCTACCTCATGTGCCGGGACTGGCACCTCGCCCAGGACCTGACCCAGATCACGTTCACCCGGATGTACGCCTCGTGGGCCCGCATCCGGCATGCCGCGAACCTCGACGCGTACAGCCGCCGGGTGCTCATGAACGCCGTCTTCGACCAGCGGAGCCGGCGCAGCGGCACCGAGGTGGTCTGCGCCGATCTCCCCGAGCGGCCGGAACCGGCGGCGGCGACGGACCTGCACGTCGCGTTGATGACCGCGCTGGCGACGCTGCCGATCCGGGACCAGGCGATTGTGGTGCTGCGGCACTGGGAGGACCAGAGCGTCGCCACCGTCGCCCAGATCCTGCGCATCTCCGTATCGGCCGTGAAGATGCGGGACGCCCGGGCGTTGAGCCGGATCCGCGCGCTGCTCGGCGAGGACTTCGCGGGGAGTTGACCCGGAACGCGGAACGCCCGGTGCGATCCTCGCGGATCGACCGGGCGTTCTAGCTGTTCACGAGCGGTGGCGGCGGGATTTGAACCCGCGGAGGGCGTAAACCCTCACACGCTTTCGAGGTCTGCGACCGGATGTTCAAGGGCTGCCGAAGAGGCTCATGGACAGGTCCCACATGCCCT
>JAEZCL010000080.1 GCA_023433585.1 Pseudomonadota bacterium | reverse complement strand
GTCCCCCTCCCCCAGGGGGGGAGGAGAAGCCTGGTCCATCCTGATCGGCCCCGAAGGCGGGTTCGCGCCGGAGGAGCGGGAGCGGCTGTTGTCCCTGCCGTTCGCCTATCCCGTGTCGCTGGGGCCGCGCGTGCTGCGAGCGGACACGGCCGCCATCGCCGCCATGACCCTGTGGCAGGCGGTTCGGGGCGACTGGCGGGACGCGCGCACGACCACATGGTCACAAGGGGCTTGAGCATTCGCCCCGGCCCGCCCATCTAGCCGCCAAGGGCCGCGCGACGCGGCGATGGGGCGCCTGAACGATGGCCGACGATGCGAACGAGCCGCTGACGATCAAGGCCATGACCGGGTATCTGGCCGAGGGGATCAAGCCGAAGGACCAATGGCGCATCGGCGCCGAGCACGAGAAGTTCGGCTTCCTGAAGGACGGCTTCGCCCGCCCCGGCTATGAAGGCCCCTCGGGCATCCGCGCCATGCTGGAGGGCCTGACCCGCTTCGGCTGGGCGCCTGTCGAGGAAGGCGGCCACGTCATCGCCCTGGAGAAGAGGAACGCCGAGGGATATTCCGCTTCGGTCAGCCTGGAGCCGGGCGGGCAGTTCGAGCTGTCGGGCGCGCCGCTGAAGGACATCCACGACATCTGTTCAGAGACCGGCCAGCACCTGGTCGAGGTCAAGATGGTGGCGGACGAACTGGGCCTGGGCTTCCTGGGCATCGGGTTTGATCCCCTTTGGGCGCGGGGCGACATCCCCATCATGCCCAAGGGCCGTTACGACATCATGCGCGCCTACATGCCCAGGGTCGGGAGCCTGGGCCTGGACATGATGCTGCGCACCTGCACCATCCAGGCGAACATGGACTTCGATTCCGAAGCCGACATGGTGATGAAGTTCCGCACGTCCCTGGCGCTGCAGCCCATCGCCACGGCTCTGTTCGCCAACAGCCCCTTCACGGAAGGCAAGCCGAACGGCTTTCTGAGCGCGCGGGCCAACGTGTGGACCGACACCGACCCGGACCGCACTGGGATGCTGGGCTTCGTCTTCGCCGACGGGTTCGGGTTCGAGTCCTATGCGGACTACGCTCTGGACGTGCCTATGTATTTCGCCAGGCGCGGCGAGCGATATGTCGACCTGTCGGGCCAGTCGTTCCGGGCGTTCCTGAAGGGCGAACTGGCGGCCCTGCCGGGCGAGACGCCGACGATGAAGGACTGGGCCGATCACCTGACCACCCTGTTTCCCGAGGTGCGGCTGAAACAGTATCTGGAGATGCGCGGCGCCGACGGCGGGCCGTGGAGCCGCATCTGCGCCCTGCCGGCTCTGTGGGCGGGGGTGCTGTACGACGCGCCGTCGCTGGCGGCGGCGTGGGACCTGTGCAAGGGCTGGGACATCGAGGACCACGAGCGCCTGCGCCGCGACGTCACCCGCCTGGGCCTGAAGGCCGAGGTGGCCGGGCGCACGGTCCAGGACGTGGCCCGGGACATGGTCGCCATCGCCAAACAGGGCCTGAAGAACCGCGCGCGGTTCTCGGGCGGCATGGTGGACGAGCGCGGCTATCTGCCGGAGCTGGAGGACATCGCCGACACCGGAGTCACCCCCGCCGAACGGCTGCTGGAGGCCTATCACGGCCGCTGGAACGGCGACGTGCGCCAAGTCTATGCAGAGTTCGCCTATTGAGGCGACATTGACAATCCTTGCCAAGCGCCCACTCTGAAGGGATCAGGAGGCCCGCCATGGCGACCATGAACATCTCCCTGCCCGTCCAGATGAAGGCCTGGGTCGAGGAACAGACGAAGGACGGCCGCTACGCCAACTCGAGCGACGTCATCCGCGACCTGATCCGCCGCGAGCAGGTGAAGGCTGAGAAGATCGCCAATATGCAGCGACTCATCGACGAGGGACGAGCCTCCGGCATCAGCGACAAGACGCCTCGTCAGATCATAGAGGAAGCCCGCGCCGAGATCCGCGAACGTGGCGGCCGGCATAATGCGGCTTGAGATCAGCGAGGACGCCGAGCGTGATCTTCGCACCATCTATCACCAAGGCGTCACGGCATTCGGCCTAGCGCAAGCCGATCTTTATACTGAGGGCCTTCTCGACGCGATGGACCTGATCGCCGACTTCCCCGAGGTCACGCGCTTCAAAATGGATTACCATCCGCCGGTCCGCATCTATCCGCATGGCTCTCACATCATCATCTATGATCTGGACGAGGCGGGAAGCCGCGTCGTGATCATCCGGATCAGGCATGGTCACGAGGACTGGCTGGATTTTGCGCGAGATGAACCATGACCCATTCCATCCACATCGGCGTCGGCGGCTGGACCTATGAGCCGTGGCGCGGCGTGTTCTATCCGGACGGGCTGGTCCAGAAGCGCGAGCTGGAATACGCGGCGTCGAAGCTGACCTCCATCGAGATCAACGGCACCTATTATTCGACTTTCAAGCCGGACTCGTGGCGGAAATGGCGGGACGAGACGCCGGACGGGTTCGTGTTCTCGGTCAAGGCCAGCCGCTACTGCACCAACCGCCGCGTGCTGTCCGAGGGCGGGGAGAGCTTCGACCGCTTCCTGTCCCAGGGCCTGACCGAGTTGGGCGACCGGCTGGGGCCGATCAACTGGCAGTTCATGGCCACCAAGAAATTCGATCCGGAGGATTTCGAGGGCTTCCTGAAGCTGCTGCCGAAAGAGAAGGACGGCCTGCGCCTGCGCCACGCCCTGGAGCTGCGCCACCCCAGTTTCGACGTGCCGCAATTCCATGACCTGGCGGCGAAATACGGCGCGGCCATCGTCTATGCGGAGGACGACGAGGCGCCCGACTGGCCCCGCATCGACCAGGACACGGCCGACTTCCGCTACGCCCGGCTGATGTCCAGCCGCGAGAACGAACCGGCCGGCATGACGGCGGCCGAGCTGGACGCCGTGGCGGCGCGGGTGGAGGGCTGGAGCCGAAAGGGCGACGTGTTCGCCTATTTCATCGCCGGGGCGAAGGTGCGCAATCCCGCCGCCGCCATGGCCCTGATCGAACGACTGAAGGACTGACCATGCCCATCGCCACCCGCGCCTTCGCCGCCGTCGCCGCCGACCAGCCGCTGGAGCCGCACCGCTTCGACCGGCGTGATCCGGGGCCGGACGACGTGGCCATCGAGATCAAATACTGCGGCGTCTGCCATTCCGACCTGCACGTGGCGCGCAACGACCTGGGCGGCACGCGCTATCCCATCGTGCCGGGCCACGAGATCGCGGGCGTGGTGACGGCGGTGGGCGGGAATGTCGCGCGCTTCAAGGCGGGCGACCGCGTGGGCGTGGGCTGCATGGTCGACAGCTGCCGCACCTGCCCCGCATGCCGCGCGGGCGAGGAGCAGTATTGCGGACCTGGCATGACCCAGACCTACGGCTCGCGCGATCCCCTTGGCGAGGCGGTGGGCCAGAGCATCACCCAGGGCGGCTATTCGGACCGCATCACGGTGAACCAGGATTTCGTGCTGCGCATCCCCGACGCCCTGCCGCTGGACGCGGCCGCGCCGCTGTTGTGCGCCGGGGTCACCACCTATTCCCCCCTGCGCCACTGGAACGTGGGGCCGGGCTCGAAGGTGGCGGTGGTGGGCCTGGGCGGCCTCGGCCACATGGCGGTCAAGCTGGCCCACGCCATGGGGGCGGAAGTCACGGTGCTGTCCACCTCGGACCGCAAGAAGGCCGACGCCGAGCGCATGGGGGCCAGGCATTTCCTGGTCAATTCGGACAAGGCGGCCATGAAGGCGGCGGCCGAGACATTCGACCTCATCATCAACACGGTCAGCGCCACCCACGAGATCGCCGGACACCTGAACCTCCTGGCGCGCGACGGGACCATGGTCATGCTGGGCCTGACCACCGAGGCCATGCCGGTTTACGCCATGCCGCTGCTGTGGCGCCGGCGCGCCGTGGCCGGCAGCCTGATCGGCGGCGTCCGCGAGACCCAGGAGATGCTGGACTTCTGCGCCGAGCACGGCATCGCCTGCGACATCGAGCTGATCGCCCCGGACCAGATCAATGAGGCCTACGCCCGCATGGAGCGCTCGGACGTGCGCTACCGCTTCGTCATCGACATGGCCAGGATGAACTGAGGCCCGCGCCTTTGCCTCGTCGCGGGAAAGTCGCGTAGGGAAGAGCGGATGACGCACCCGCTGGAATCATCGGAGGTCCAGGCCCCCAACCGAGGCGGGGATGCTCTCCCCCCTTTCCGTCCGGCAGTCGAGCATTCGGCTGTCTCATGACGACCGTCGCGGATCCGAAAGCGGGCCGCGGCGCCAAGGCGCTGACCCGCCGCGGCGCCGCGCTCGGGCGCGAAGGCCGGTGGAACGAGGCGGCCCAGGTGTTCCGGGAACTGGCCCTGGCGCAGGACGGCGTGAACAGACCTGTCGGCAGGAGCCCGAAATTTCCCGGCCGAGGTCAGACGCTGGACGGGTGGGTCAGGGCCGCCCTGGCCCATGAACAGGCGGGGGAGGATGAGGCGTCGTCGTCGGCCTGGCGGATGGCGGACGCCCTGGACGCGGGCCTCAAGCCCTGGCGGGAGAGATCGGACCGGCGCGATCCGGCCCTGTGGGCGCTGATCGACGGCCCGCTGGACAGCGAAGCCGACGCCCTGGCGCTGATATCCGGCGCGGCGGCGCTCAGCATGCCGGACAGTTGGTGGTTCTGCGCCTACATCCAGCTCTATCGACGGGCCTGGGTCTGCGCGGCCTGTCAGGCCAAGGACAAGGCGGCCGAGGTGGTGCGGCTGACACAGGCCGGAAGCCTGTCTTACCAGGCGATCGCCCATGCCGATGAGGGCGCCTGGGACGCTGCTCTCGCTATCCTGCCGCGCGAGGCCGCCAACGCACACCTCGGCGCCGGCCTGTCGCTGCTCGCGGGGCGGCGGGACCAGGCCGCCGCCTGGTGGGACATGCTGGATCCTGCGCCCGAGGATGCGGCGTTCGCGCAAGTGGTCCGGGGCGTGAGCATCGCCATCGTCGGGGCGGCGTCGCCCGAGCGCGCCCAAGGCGCCGAGATCGACGGCTTCGACCTGGTCGTGAGAACCAATTTCCGTGACGCCGCCATCATCCGCCCGCACGCCGCAGCCATCGGCGCACGCACGGACATCGCCTATTTCAACGGCAATTTCGAGCCGGACCACCGCGAGATGATCCTCAAGGGGCTGGAGTCGGACGGCCCGCGTCACATCGTCCTGCGGTTCGACGACCCGGAAGCGCTGGCCGCCTATCGCGGACGTGCGGTCGTGCGCATCAGCGGCATCGTCAATCCGTTCTATCGCATGAACGCCTACGCCATCCCCAAGATCGTGCATGACCTGCTTCGCTTCAGGCCAGGCCGGATCAAGGTCTTCAACGCGGATTTCTTCCTGGGCGCCCAGCCGCACTATGCGGGCTACCTGGATTACGACATCAACCTGGTTCAGTCGTTCCGGGGGCATGACGTGCTGCGAAACGCCAGGCTGATGCGGCTGTGGCGGGAACGAAACCTGATCGAAGCGGATGAACGCCTGGAAGGCGTCCTGTCACTGTCCGAGCCGGAACTGATCGACCGGATCACCGAGCGGCTGAGGGCGCGATGATCCGGGCCGCCGTCTTCAACGACACCCGGCCCACGAACCATCATGGCTGCCAACTGGTGATGAAGGCCCTGATCGACGGCGTTGAAAGGGCCGGGGTCGCGCCGACGTGGTTTCATCCGGTGCGGGTCGACTGGAGGGAGCACCCTGAACGGCTGCCGAGGCGTGAGGACATCGACCTGGTGATCGTCAACGGCGAGGGCAGCATCCACCATTCCGCCACCCGGCCCCGGGCCGTGTATCTGCCCGAGATCGGGCCGTGGGCGAAGTCCATCGGCGTTCCGGCCTTTCTGATAAACGCCACCATAAGCGACATCGACCGGCCCACGGCGGACGCTGTCTCGGCCTTTGACGGCGTGTTCGTGCGGGAGGACGCCAGCCGCCGCGAACTGGCGGGCTGGGGCGTCAACAGCGAGGTCTGTGCGGACCTGACGGTCGGGCTGGAGTTCGCCGCCCGGCCGCGCGGCGGGGTCTGCGTCACCGACAGCGTGCTCAAGGACAGCAACCGCAGGCTTCGCGGCCTGGCCAATGAACGGGGCTGGGAATACCGCCGCATGGTCGCCGGTGCGGATGAGCCCTATGAGCCGGCCGCCGCCCTGGCGCGGGCGCGCGCCTTCACGGACTGGCTGTCGAGCCATGATCTTGTGGTGACCGGGCGTTTCCACACCGTGACGCTGTGCATCGCCACCGGCACGCCCTTCGTGGCCGTGGAGTCGAACACATCCAAGATATCCGCCTTTGTCCAGGACGTGTTCGGCGACAGGCGGCGGGTCGTCGCCCTGGACGATTTGAAAAGCCTGCAAGCGGACGCCTGGTTCTGGATCGCCGAAGAGGCCGCGAACGCACAAGCGGCGGCTATAGCCGCGCGTGAGGGGCAGGCGCGCATGTTCGCTCGCATGATCGCAGGGCTGGACCGAACGGCCTGAGCGTCGCCCCGGAGTGGAAGTGGAGCCAGCCCCGGTTCGTTGGATGTCCCGGGTCAGCCTGCTAGAGCGAAATCGGTTCGGGTGGACGCGGTCCACCTGAACCCGGATATTCGCTCCGCCTTGAAACTGGATCTGCGCTTTTCTCGATCTGACACGGAGATTGGTATTGGATCGCCTGGGACAGGCGGTGTCGGGCCGGACTGTTGCGGTCGTCGGCAACGCTTCATCTCTGCTGGCGCTGGACCACGGCGGCGCCATCGACGCGCACGCACTTAATCGCGGCTTGCCCATGGCCCCCGCGTCCCAGGGGCGGCGCACGAGCATCCTGGCCTTTTCAACATTCGCGAAGGTGGCTGACATCATCCCCGCTTTCGACGCGGACCATCTTGTCTGGATGTCCCCGAAAAGGCGCGATGAGGCCGCCGCGCTCGGGGCCCTGAGCGCGGGCGTGCGGTTCTATGACCTGTCCAGATGGCGGAGGCTTTCCGATCGCCTCGGCGCGAGACCCAGTGTCGGCGCCATGGTTCTCGATCTGATGGATCAGCATGCCCCGGGAAAGGTCACGATCTACGGATTTGATTTCAAGCAATCTCCTACCTTCTACACGCCCAAAGACCACATCGGCCCGCACGACTACCGCGCGGAGAAATTGTTCTGCGAGGCGCTCGTTTCGCTTCGTGGATGGTCGTTGGTTCAGGACTGAATTCCCATGAAGCTCGGCGTATTGACCTTCAGTTACAGACATTCGGCGGCGATGGCCGAGAAGCTCAGGACGCAGGGATATATCTCGATAAACCTCGGGGATTTCATGCAGACCCTCGCCTCCCGCACGGCGCTTCGCCGAATCGGGGCGCCGGACGAGGACGTGGTCGCCGTCGATCGCGACAGCCTGGCGGACTACGACGGCCCAGAGGTCGCGCTCCTGATGAACGGCTGCTTCTATGATCGATGCTTCCCGATCCCGGAGCGCGTCCGCCCGGTTTTCATAGGCTTCCAGGCCAAGGCGGGGGTCATCGCCGGACAGCTGGAGTATCTGAAGCGTCATGAGCCGATCGGATGCCGTGACCTGGTCACCGCGAAAATTCTGAACGACCATGGGATCGCGGCCTTCGTCACCGGCTGCCTGACCATGCTGTTCGGACGCCGGCCGCCGGATATCGAGCCCACCAAGGTGCTTGCGGTCTATGGGGCGGGCGCCGGCGCTTTTCCCGGTTCAGTCCTGGGGCGCATGCCGCCCGAACTGCTGCCGAAGCTCGAGTTCATTTCACAGCGGAAAGTCTGTCACAATCATCCGCTGACCGAGCGGGATCTGGCGGAAGCAGAAACATTCGCGGCCCACCTTCTTGAATACTACCGCCGACATGCGGCCCTCGTAATCACTCCGCTCCATCACGCGGCCACCCCATGCCTCGCATCAGGCATTCCTCTGGTCATCTGCCGCAGAAAACCAGGAGATCGCTTCAGCTATCTGGAGCAGATCATTCCGGTGCACACGCCGCCGACCTATTCGAGCATCGACTGGCGGCCCGAACCGCCCGACATCGGCCACATCCAGGCGGCGCTGATCCAGGAGACGCAGGCCGCGCTCCGCCGTGCGGGCGCCATGCCGACGTTCCCTCGCGTTGATGCGCCGCGCCGCGACGCGTAACCTCTTCACGTCGGGCGCGGGATTCGGCGCCGACGCTGCTATTTCGGACGTCTGTCACGATGCTGATATCGGATGAGAAACGGTTCCTCTTCATCCATATCCCGAAAACAGGCGGCACCAGCATGGCCGCCGCCCTGCGGCCATGGTCGACGCGAACCCAGTGGTGTCGATCTCGCACCAAGCACGATACCTGGCGTTCATTCCGTGATCAGAACCGGGCCAACCTGAACGCGCGTGGGCTTCGCGGCGACACCATGGACGGCTGGTTCCGTTTCGCCTTCGTCCGCAATCCGTGGGACCGGTTTCTGTCGTTGCACGCCTATCTCACGCGGCACCCCCCGGGGCGCGTGCCGGAAATCGACGACATGCGCGATTTCCAGGAATTCGTCACGGCGGCGCAGGAACGGCGGCCATGGCTGATGGCGCGCCACAGCATGAAGGAACAGGTCGAGTTCATCTGTGACGACCAGGGCGTCAGTCAGATGGATTTTGTCGGAAGGTTCGAGCACCTCGCCACGGATGCGCAAAGTGTTTTCACGCGCCTGGGCATTGACGCCCATCTTCCTCACGAGAACGCCTCGGAGCGTCCTTCCTATCCCGCGGCGTTTGACGACAGGGCGAGGGCGGTGGTCGAGGATCTGTTCGCCCGTGATATCGCGGCCTTCGGATACAGGTTCTGACGCGCGGCTCCGGAACGCCAATCGCTCTGTAATCCGGCTGGTGATCCGGATCGTCCCCACGGGCTCCAGAAACGATCAAGGGGTTGGGCCTGTCAGGTCCAACCCCTTGAAGAAACTGGTGGAGCTAAGCGGAGTCGAACCGCTGACCTCTTGAATGCCATTCAAGCGCTCTACCAACTGAGCTATAGCCCCGAACCTTTCGGTCGGTCCCTCGCCGGCGTCCATCGGGATGGGGCGGCGAGAGGCGGCGGAACCTATGTCAGGCCGATTTGACGATCAAGCCCATCCGCCGCCTATTTTTTCACTGACGATCAGTCGTCGTCCTTCTTGGCGCCCTTGGTGATTTCCTCGTCGATGGAATCGTCGTCCTCGTCCTCGAGGAAGGGCACGGAATCGTCGTCGTCATCGCCGACGTCGTCATCGCCGTCGCTGACGTTGATGCCGGCGTCGTCGCCGGCGTCATCCTCGTCATCATCGTCCGGCGTCAGGATGGGCTCGTCGCCGCCCTGGTCGATCTCGGGGGCGGTGACCTCCTCGTCCTCGTCCTCGTCGGCGGCGGGCTTGTCCTTGACCTGATCCTCTTCGGTCTCGTCGGCGAAGGGACCCCGGCCGCGGCCGCGACGGGCCTTGACGGCCTCCTCGGGGTCGAACTCAGTGTCGCACTTTGGAC
>JAEZCL010000057.1 GCA_023433585.1 Pseudomonadota bacterium | reverse complement strand
GGCCGGCACCGTCGCGGTTCGGCTGCCCAGCACCCGCAGCTACGATCCCCTGCTCCTGGTGGAGCTGAGCGCGCCGGGGCGCGGTGAGCCCGGCCAGCTGTGGCTGACCAGTCGCGGCGACATCGGCCTCGCCGACCTGGTCCGCCGGGCGGCGCTGGTCCGGCGGGTCACCGACGACCTGGAGTCCACCGGCGACCAGGTGGGACTGCGCGACTTCACCGGCCGCTCGTACCGGGGCTGGCACCGCCACGTGACGCTGGCGTCGGCGGCGCACACGGTGCTCGCGACGCACGGCCGGCCGGAGCCGGCCCTGCGGCGCACCTCCTGACGCGCGACGGGCGGGCTAGCCGGCCTGGAGCAGGGTCATCCCCATGGACATCCCGCCGCCGAATGCGGTGAGCAGCACGAGGTCGCCGACGCGGACCCGGCCGGAGCGGCACAGCTGGTCGTAGGTGATGGGCACCGCGGCGGCGCCGGTGTTGCCGTAGGCGGTGTACGTGCTGGCGACGCGGTCGAAGGGCAGCCCGAGCCGCTCCGCCATCGAGGCGAGGATCCGGCCGTTGGCCTGGTGCGGCACCAGATGCCCGAGCCGGTGCGGCGGCACACCGTGCTCGGCCAGGAACTCGGCGATGCCGGCGACCACGTACGTGTCGATGAACTCGCGTACTCCCCGGCCGTCCATCCGGAAGTGGTGCGAGCCGTCGCGGAGCGTCTGCTCCGAGGCCGGCAGGCGGCTGCCACCGGCCGCCACTCCGATCAGCCCGCGCGCCTCGGCGAAGCTGAGCAGCCGGGTGGCCACGACCCGGTGCGCGCCACCGACCCCGATCACCGCGGCGCCCGCGCCGTCGCCGAACAGCACCACTGTGCGGCGGTCCTGCGGCGACAGGATGCGCGAGTAGACGTCCGCGCCGATCACCAGCGCCGGCCGGTCCCCCGCTGCGGTCACCAGCCGCTCGGCGACCGCGAGCCCGTAGCTGAAGCCGCTGCACACCGCGTTGACGTCGAACGCGGCGGTACCCCGTCCGGCGCCGATCTCGTGGGCGACGACGCTGGCCGTGGGCGGTTGCGGCGAATCCGGCGTCGACGTGGCCACCACGACGAGCGCCAGGTCGGCCGCGTCGACACCGGCGTCCGCGAGGGCGACGCGCGCCGCGCCGATCGCCAGGTCGGAGGTCGCCTCGTCCGGCTTGGCCCACCGCCGCTGCCGGATGGCCGTCTTCTCGAACACCCAGTCGCCGGTCACGCCGGCGTGCTCGGCCGCCTCGTCGTTAGTCACCACCCGGCCGGGCAGGTAGGAGCCGGTGCCGAGCACACCGATCGGCCGGTCGCCACGCGAATATGTGAGCATGCGCCAGGTCCATTTCTTCACCAGCCGTCGATCGCGGAATTGCGATAAGGACGGGCACCGACTTCGCGGCGAATAGTGTCGACGGTCCTCCAGACCAGACCTGCGGTCAATGTATGGCAACCGCAGCGGGCAGGGCAACCGGCGGAGCCGACGTGACATATTCGCCCGCACCGCCTTGGCCGGACGCGCTCCGGTCACCACGATGCGGATGTGGACGCCAAACCCGTAAACGGTCCGGCCGGGTCACCGTGGATGGACGCCATCGACGTGCACCATCACATAATTCCCGATTTCTATGCGGCCGAGCTTCGCGAATTGGGCGGTTCCACTGTTCTTTCCGGAGTCGACCGCCCCACGTGGAGCCGGGCGGGCAGCCTCGCCATGATGGATCGGCAGGGAATACGCGCCGCGATCGTCAGCCTGTGGCCGGGCGTACCCCCGCTGGACCGCGCCCGCAGCCGCGCTCTCGCGCGGCGGCTGAACGAGTACCTGGCCGAGTTCGTGGCGGCCGGCGACTGCCGCTTCGGCGCGTTCGCGGTGCTGCCCTTCCCCCACCTCGACGACTGCGTGGCGGAGTTCGTCCACGCCATCGACGTGCTCGGCCTGGACGGGCTCGGGCTGCTCACCAACTACGACGGGCTCTACGTCGGCGACCGCCGGCTCGATCCGCTGCTGGCCGAGGCCGAGCGGCGGCGCACGCCCATCTTCGTGCACCCGGCGGTGCCGCCGGCCGCCGGCCAGCCCAGCTTCGGGCTGCCGCTGTCGCTGTACGAGTTCCCGTTCGAGACGGTGCGGCTGGTGGCGCAGCTGCTCTACAACGGCACGCTGGAGCGGTTCCCCGAGCTGCGGATCATCCTGCCGCACGGCGGCGGCGGGGTCACCTACTACGCCGACCGGCTCACCTACGGCCCGCTCATCAACCGCGATCTCGCCGACCGCCTGCCGGACGATCCCCTCGCCGTGCTCCGCCGCCTCTACTTCGACGTGGCGATGTGCGGCCGGCACGCGCTCGCCTCGCTGCGGCTGTTCGCCGATCCGGAACGGGTCCTGGTCGGCTCCGACTACCCGTTCATGCCGGAGTCCTTCGGCGCCTCGATCGGTGCGGGAGTGGCGCGCCACGCGGACCTCGATCCGGGGTGGTGGGCCGCGGTCAACCGGTCCAACGCGGCGAAGCTGTTCGCCCGTTTCCCCTCGACAGGAGAGTGACCACATGCTCGACGACACGCTTGTCGACGCGTACCTGAACCGCATCGGTGTGGCCCGGCCGGAGCGGCTCGACGCCGAGGCGCTGCGGCTGCTGCACGCGCAGCACGAGCTGACGGTGCCGTTCGAGACCATCGACTACCACCTCGGCAAGGAGATCTTCATCGACGAGCGGGTGGTCGAGAAGATCGTGTACCAGAACCGCGGCGGCGGCTGCGGCGAGATCAACAACGCGTTCCACTACCTGCTGGAGGCGCTGGGCTTCGACGTCACGCTGCACCAGGGCCGGGTCTGGCTCGGGCACGAGTTCACTCCGCCGTACAACCACTCGGTGACCACGGTGCGCATCGGCGAGCAGCGGTGGCTGAGCGACGTCGGCCTGGGTCGCAGCAGCCGCTACCCGCTGCTGCTGGAGTCGCCGCAGCCGCAGGAGGACCCGCACGGCACCTTCTCCACCAAGCGGGTCGCCGACAACGCCACCGACGTCTTCCGGGCCGACGCGCTGCAGTACCGCTTCTACGACGAGCCGGTCGTGGCGGCCGACGGCATGCAGGTGCTGTGGTGGTACCGCACCTCACCGGACTCGCCTTTCCTGCAGAACCTGTCCTGCACGCTGCCGACCGAGAACGGGCGCATCATCCTGCGGGAGAACAAACTCGTCGTGATCGACGGCGACGAGCGGCGCATCGAACGGATCACCAACGACGACGACCTGCTGGCGGCGTACGACAAGTACTTCGGCATCAAGCTGGACGCGCCGCCGAAGCCGAGTCCGCACGTCAAGAAGTCGATGCGCATGTCGTACGAGCGGGACTGAGCCGTGCTGACCGACGAGCAGGTGCGGGGCTACCTGGACCGGATCGGCGCCGCCCGCCCCGAGCGGCCGGACCTCGCGGCGCTGCGCGACCTGCAGGAGCGCCACACGTTCACGGTGCCGTTCGAGAACCTGGACTACCACCTGGGCCACGAGATCTACATGGACGAGCGGGTGCTGGACAAGGTGATCCGCCAGCGCCGCGGCGGCGGCTGCTTCGAGATCAACACCTCGCTGTTCTTCCTGTTGCGGGCGCTGGGTTTCGCGGTGACGCTGCATCAGGGGCGGGTTTGGCTCTCCGGGCGGTTCAACGGCCCGCACAATCATCTGATGCTGACCGTGGACCTGCCCGAGACCGGCTCCCGCTGGCTGGTCGACGTCGGCTTCGGCAAGAACAGCCGGTTCCCGTTCCGGCTCGCCGCGGCCGAGCCGTACGGGGACCCGCACGGCCGGTTCGCCACCCGGCGGGTCGAGCCGGGGGTCGTCGACGTGTACCGCAACGACGCGCTGCAGTACCGGTTCTACGACGAGCCGGCCGACCTGGCCGACTTCCGGCAGAACCTGTGGTGGTACCGCACCTGCCCGGACTCGCCGTTCCTGCGGAACATGTTCTGCACGCTGCCCACCGCCGACGGCCGGGTCACGCTGCAGGGCGACGTGCTGACGGTCATCGCCGGCGACCGCCGGAGCGTCGAGACGCTCACCGACGACGACGCGCTGCTGGAGGCGTACCGGCGGTGGTTCGGGATCGTCCTGGACAAGCCGCCGACGCCGAGCCCGTACGCGGACCAGTCGTCGCGCATGGCGTTCTTCCAGAACGACGACGGCGGGCCGGCCCGCCGATGACGACAGTGCGGGCCGCCTACGTCGACCGGCTGGGCCCGGCCACCGAGATCCGGTACGGCGAGTTGCCCGCGCCCCGGCCGGGCCCCACCGACGTGCTGGTCGACACGCTCGCCACCACCGTCAACCACGTCGACACGTTCGTGCGGGCCGGCACGTACCGTACGCCGGTCCCACTGCCGTTCGTGGTGGGCCGGGACGTGGTGGGCGTGGTCGCGCACGCCGGTGACGGCGTGGCCGGCTTCCGCCCCGGCGACCGGGGCTGGTGCAACAGCCTGGGCCACGGCGGACGTCAGGGCGCGGCCGCCGAGCAGGTGGTGGTGCCCGCGGACCGGCTGTACCCGCTACCGGCGGCGGCCTCGGTGGAGGCCGTCACCGTGCTGCACCCGGCCGCCACCGCCTACCTTGCGCTGGCGGTGCACGGCCGCCTGCGCTCCGGTGAGACCGTGGTGGTGGGCGGTGGCGGCGGCAACGTCGGCGCCGCCCTGATCACGACGGCGACGGCGCTGGGCGCGCGCGTGGTCGCCACCGCGG
>JAEZCL010000287.1 GCA_023433585.1 Pseudomonadota bacterium | reverse complement strand
GGCGTGGAGAAGGTCTTCGCCATGCAGGCGGGCCGGGAGATCCGGGTGATGGTCAAGCCGGACGACGTGGACGACATCGGCGCGGCGGTGCTGGCCCGGGACGTGGCCAAGCAGATCGAGGAGGAGTTGACCTACCCGGGTCAGATCCGGGTGACAGTGGTGCGCGAGTCCCGGGTCACCGAGATCGCCCGCTGAGACCGGGGGTACACGAACGGGCGGGCCGGGGACGGCCAGCCCTTTCACGTGTGGCGGGTCAGACGGCGCCGGTGCCCTCGGCCTGCGAGGCGAGCGCGGCCGGCGGCGTGGCCTGCGCCGGGGTGCCGGCGGTCTTGCGGCCCTGGGAGAGCCGGCGCTGGACGTACTGGGCCAGCTTCGACAGCGAGTAGTTGATGGCGATGAACAGCACGGCGATCACCACGTACACCTGGATCGGGTTGCCCAGGACGCCGATGATCTGCTTGCCGATGTTGAGCGTCTCCTCGTAGCTGATGATGAAGCCCAGCGAGGTGTCCTTGAGCACCACCACGAGCTGGCTGATCAGCGCCGGCAGCATGATCCGGAAGGCCTGCGGCAGCAGGATCAGCCCGGTGGTCTGGAACGGGGAGAGCCCGATCGCGGAGGCCGCCTCGGCCTGCCCGCCGGGCAGGCCCTCCATGCCCGAGCGCAGGATCTCGGCGATGACCACGGAGTTGTAGATGGTCAGGCCGATGACGAGGTACCAGAGGTTGTCGAACGAGGCGCCGAACTCGGGGAAGCCGCGCGCCACGAAGAAGATGGTGATGACGACCGGCAGGCCGCGGAACACCTCGACGCAGACCCGGGTCACGGCGGCCAGCACCCAGCTCAGCCCGCGCAGCAGGTACGCCACCGGTGCGGCAGCTCCGGTGAAGCGCCGCCGGGTCAGGCTCTTGAGCTGGATCCGCAGGACGGCGAGCAGGGTGCCGACGACGAGCGACGAGACGATGGCCAGCGCGGCGGCGATCAGGGTGTTCTTGAGGCCGAACCCGATCCGGTCCCAGACGAGCGAGAAGTTCTCGTTCGAGGGGTCGACCAGCGGCCCCCACAGCTCCATCGAGAACTGGCCTTTGTCGGCCAGCGGCCGGTAGATGAACAGGTAGGCGCCGGCCAGCACCACCACGACGGCGATCAGGCTGCCGATGAGCGTGACGCGTCGCTGGCGCGGCCCGGGGATGTCGTAGAGGACGCTCTGCTGGCTCATCGGGCCACCGCCTGTCGCTTCTCGATCCGGTCCAGCAGGGCGCCGAGCGGGACCGTCATGATCAGGTATCCGACGGAGATGCCGATCGCCACCGGGATGAAGGGGTAGCCGCCGGCGGAGGTGAGCTGGTCCGCGGTCTGCGAGAGGTCACCGACCACGCCGAAGAAGCCGACGAGCGCGGAGTTCTTGATCATCGCGATGATGACCGACCCGAGCGGCACCACCGAGGCCTTCCAGGACTGCGGGAGCACGACGTGCCGCAGGTTCTGGCCGAAGGTGAGGCCCAGCGAACGCGCCGCCTCAGCCTGCCCGGCCGGTACCGCGTTCACGCCGGATCGCAGGGCCTCGCAGACGAACGCGGCGGTGTAGAGGACCAGCGCGATCAGGCCGAACCGGAAGTAGGGCAGGTCGGTGCCGAGCCGGCTGAAAATCGCATCCAGGCCCGGGATGCGCAGGAAGTCGGCGTTGGAGCCCAGCGCCGGCAGGCCGAACGCGGCGAAGAACAGCACCACTGTCAGCGGCAGGTTACGGAAGACGTTCACGTACGTGGTGCCGACCGCGCGCAGCGGTGGCACCGGCGAGATCCGCAGCACCGCCACGACGGCGCCCAGGATCAGGGCGCCGATCGCGGCGAGAACGCAGATCTGGAGGGTGAGCCAGAACCCGCCCGCGAAGACGTCGAACTTGTCGATGAGCACATTCACGGGTCGGTGTCCTCCCCACCCTCCGGATCCAGCGGATCAGTAGCGGTTGACGGCGGGCGGGTCGCCCAGGGTGGCGCCGAACTTGCCGGCGGTGTCGTCCCACGCCTTCTTCCAGCTGCCGTCCTGGAAGGCCTTGTCGAGCGTGTCGTTGATGAAGTTACGGAAGTCGGTGTCCTCCTTCTTGACACCGATGCCGTACGGCTCCTTGGTGAAGTTGTCGCCGGCCATCTTGAAGGACGCCTCGTCCTTGGCGATGTAGCCGAGCAGGATGACGTTGTCGGTGGTGACGGCGTCGACCTGCTTGCCCTTCAGGGCGTCGCGGCACTTGTCGTAGGTGTCGAAGAGCACGAGCTGCGTGCCGACGTCCTTGACGTACTTCTTGATCTCCTCGGCCGGGGTGGAGCCGGTGACCGAGCAGACCTTCTTGGTGCCGTCCTTGAACGAGTCGGGGCCGGTGATGGCCGCCTCGTCCTTGCGGACCATGATGTTCTGGCCGGCCTCGTAGTACGGCCCGGCGAAGGCGATGCGCTCCTTGCGCTTGTCGTTGATCGTGTAGGTGGCCGCGACCAGGTCGACGGTGCCGTTCACGATGACGTCCTCGCGGACCTTCGACGGCGTCTCGACGTACTCGATCTTGTCCTCGGGGATGCCGAGCGCCTTCACGATCAGCTTGGCGACCTCGACGTCGAAGCCCTCCGGCTTGCCCGACAGGCCCTTCTGGCCGAAGCCCGGCTGGTCGAACTTGGTGCCGACCTTGATCTTCTGGGCCTTGCTCAGCCGCTCCATGGTGCTGCCGGCCGCGAAGTCCTTGCTGCCGGCGCCGGTGCCCTCGTCGTCGCTGTCGCCACCGCAGGCGGACAGGCCGAGCGCCAGAGTCGCCGCCGCGGCAACCGCCGCCACGCGCTTGTAACGCATACTCAATCTCCTTCTTCGACGGAGCCGCCGGGACGACTCCAACTACGGACGCTCAGTGCGTGAGGATCTTGGAGAGGAAGTCCTTGGCCCGCTCGCTGCGCGGGTTCGCGAAGAACTCGGCCGGCGGCGCGTCCTCGACCAGTTGCCCGTCGGCCATGAAGACCACCCGGTTGGCGGCGTGCCGGG
>JAEZCL010000235.1 GCA_023433585.1 Pseudomonadota bacterium | reverse complement strand
CGAGACGACTTCAAAGCCCGGCGATCGGCTGCCTTTGCCGAGTGGAAGACACTTGCCGGATAGCCTACACGCCCCTGCCCCAAATGCGTCAACTGGAGACAAGTTGGCGTTGGACTGACAGCACCCTCGTTCGGCGTCAGGGAGAAAACGCACAATGACTGTCCATCATCTGCCGCCGATCAAGTCGTCGCTGAAGCCGTCAAACCACCCCTATCTGACCGGCGCCTGGACGCCGATCTTCAGCGAAATCGACGCCACGGACCTGAAGGTGATCGAAGGGCGGATCCCCGACGACATCGACGGCGTCTATGTGCGCAACACCGAAAACCAGGTGCATGAACCCCTGGGTCGCTATCACCCGTTCGACGGCGACGGGATGGTGCATCTGATCAGTTTCAAGAACGGCAAGGCCGACTACCGCAACCGGTTCGTGCGGACCCGCTGCTTCCAGGCCGAGCAGGAGGTGAACGGATCCCTGTGGGGCGGCATGATGGACCCCGCCGGCGTATCGCTGCGGCCGGGGTTCACAGCCCACGGCGGGGTGAAGGATTCCTCCAGTACCGATGTGGTGGTCCACGGCGGGCAAATTCTGTCGACGTTCTACCTCTGCGGCGAGGCCTATCGTCTGGACCCGGAAACCCTTGAACAGGACGGCGTCGCATCCTGGGCGCCGCTGGACGGCGTTTCGGCCCACCCCAAGGTGGACGAAACCACCGGCGAGATGCTGTTCTTCAACTACGGCGTTCACGCGCCCTATATGCACTATGGGGTCGTCGATCGGACCGGCGCCTTGGTCCACTATGTACCCATCGAACTGCCCGGTCCGCGCCTGCCGCACGACATGGCGTTCACCCGGAACTATTCGATCCTCAACGACTTCCCGCTGTTCTGGGATCAGGAGCTGCTGAAAAAGGGCGTCCACGCCTCACGCATGCACGAGGGGCTGAAGTCCCGCTTCGGAATCATCCCGCGCTATGGCGCCCCCGAGGATATCCGCTGGTTCGAGGCGGAGCCCACCTATGTGCTGCACTTCCTCAACGCCTATGAAGACGGCGACGAGATCGTCATGGACGGCTATTTCCAGGAAGACCCCTGCCCCGCGCCGCTGGAAGGCTTTCCCAAGGGCATGGGGCACATGATGGCGTTTCTGGACGAACACAGCTTCCGCCCCAGGCTGCACCGCTGGCGGTTCAATCTGAAGACCGGCGAAACTCGCGAACAGCGTCTGGATGACCGGATTCTGGAGTTCGGCATGTTCAACCAGCGTTATGCGGGCATGCCCTATCGCTACGCCTACAGCACCTGGACCAAGCCCGGATGGTTCCTGTTCAAGGGTCTCGTCAAACACGACCTGGAGACCGGCCGGTCATGGGAGGTCGAATTGCCGGACGGCGTCTACGCCAGCGAGTCCCCGTTCGTCCCGCGCATCGACGCCCAGGATGAGGACGACGGCTATCTCGTCAGCTTCCTGATCGACGAAAACACTCAAACGTCTGAGTGCGTGCTCATCGACTGCAAGGATTTCGCCGCCGGTCCGGTGGTGCGCATAGCCCTGCCCCACAAGATATCCAGCGGCACCCACTCCGTCTGGGCCGACCGGCGGTTCATCGAAAACGGCGTCCTGCCACGCTCTTGAGGGGGTATCGGCAGACACCGATCTCCACAATCGGCTGCGATCTACGGCCCCGCGCCCTCCCTCCGCGCGACATGCAGGACGAAGGATCAGGATTCGGTCAGGCGCGCGGGCAGGGTCAGGGTCAGGATGGTCTGGTCGTTGTGGCGGCGCAGGACCGCCTCGCCGCCCAGTTTCCATGAGCGGCGGCGTATGTTGTCCAGGCCCCTGCCGTGCGCCGGCGGCGTTGCGTCGTCGGCGTTCTCGCCGTCGTTGGTCACCGTCAGGATCGCGCCGCCGTCCGACGCGGCCTCGCCCGTGACGGCGATGCGCCGCGCGGGGCCGTGCTTGAGAGCATTGGTGATCGCTTCCTGAAGGATGCGCAGGATCGACAGGGCGCTGGCCGGCGTCACGCCGCTGATCTCGGGCAGATCCCCCATCGACCATTCGAAGGCGACGCCGAGACGGCGAAGCTGGGGCGCCAGGCGCTCGCGGAACCCGGCCAGGGCGAGGCGCAGGTCGCCATCCTCCAGATCCAGCGAATTGACCACCAGCCGCAGGTCCTCCAGCGCCCCGCGCGCCGCCGTCTCGATCGCCTTGCGGTCCACCTGCTCGCGTTCCGACAGGGCGATGATGGAGACCAGATGACCGCTGACGCCGTCGTGCAGGTCGCGCATGAGACGGTGGCGCTCCTCCTCGCGGGCGGCCAGGACGGTGCGTGTCTGGGCCTCGCCATGCAGGCGGTTCAGCTCGGTCTCCTGTTCGCGCAGTCGGGAACGCTGGGTTTCGTTCGCGGCGTCGAGTTCGTTCAGGCTGGCCGCCAGCCGCCGCATCAGCAACGCCAGGACGGCGACGATGGTCAGCGTGCGCACATAGGACGTCATCAGGAACGGCCCCGACAGAAGGCCGAAAAGAACGCCGATGTCCCTCAGCCCGAAACAGGCCGTCAGCAGGAACGGCGCGGCCAGCAACAGCCGCTCCCATTCCGTCGGCCGCTTGCCCAGCCCCAGCAGCAGGGCGCAGCCGAACAGATTGCCCGCTATGGCGATCAGGAACGCCAGCGAGCCCCAGAGGGCGGGGGGTGCAAGGCCGCTGGCCATGCCGACGGCCAGGGCGAGCGGCAGGGCGAACACGCCGATCTTGAGCCAGCGCGGCCGCTCCATGCCGATGAGCGCCATGGACAGACCGGCGATCACCAGCCCGAGCCCGGCGGCGATCAGGTTCACATAACTCTGGCTCCACGCCAGCCAGGACGGGGCGATCGCCGAACCGGACAGGACATTGACGAGACTGCCCACGCCCAGCAGGACCAACCAGCGGAACACCGGGTCGCGGCGCCGCGCGGTCCAGACGACCACGATGGCGAACACCATCAGCACATGAATGCCCAGGGCCACCATCCGCACCACGCCGTCGCCCATGATCCAGCGCCAGCGTTCGGCGCCGAGTTCTTGCTCAGCGACCAGATAGACGGGAGACAGATAGCCCGGCACGCCGCCGCCGGTTCGCCGCAGGGTCAGCTCCAGTCGCCCGCCCGATGCGGATTGCGGCAGACTCAGCAGGATCGCTGACCCACTCGCCGCGCCCGTCACCTGAGGCGTGTTGCGCTCCAGGGGCCGGCCGTCCAGGCGGGCGCTGAGCCGCTGCCGCACCGACGGAAGCAGCAGCACCATCGGCTCCTCCGTCTCGAAGGCGGGCAGGTCGATGGCGTAAACGGCCTGGGCGGGCCCAACGGCCTCTTTTCGGGACCATCTGTGCGGCAGGGCGGCCGTGCGGGTCGGCTGCCCCTCGAACGTCAGATGCGCTTCCGTCAGGGCGACGGCGCTGTCAGGAACAGGCAGCCGCAACAGGCCCGGCGCCAGCCACAGCATCAAGGCGACGAGGCCGAGCACGAACAGACGTGGCGCCCAGGCCTTCGCCCAGATCCGGGCCGTGGCGCCGATGCCGGCCGGCGCGGGCTCCCCCTCCGGCGTCACAGGCGGATCAGCCCCAGCCTGGTCGCCTCGAACACGGCCTCGGAGCGATTGCTCGCTTCCAGCTTGCGATAGATGTTGCGCACGTGGACCGGCACGGTCTGGCGCGAAATGCCCAGATGCTTCGCCAACTCGCCATAGGTGAACCCCTTGGCCACGCCCCACAGGATGTCCATTTCACGCGCGGTGAGCGGGTTTTCAGGCGGCGGCGCACCCTCTTTCTCCCGCCCGCCCATGCGCCGCACCAGGACACGGGCGATGCGCGAGGAAATGGGCGAACGGCCCGCCATCAGTTCGGTGATCGCCTCCACCAGATCGATGGAATCCGCATCCTTGAGGAGATAGCCGGACGCCCCCGCCTCGATGGCGCGGATCACCGTGGCCTCGTCGGCCAGCACCGAGATGACCATGGCCTCGGCCTCGGGTTGGGCGACGCGCAAGGCGCGGATGGCCTCGATTCCGTTGCCGTCCGGCAGCTTCAGGTCGGTGATGAGCAGATCGATCGGCTGGGTCCCGATCACCGCCAGGCTGTCGGCCAGATTGGCGCAGACGTCGATCAGTTCGCTGCCCTCCCAGCCGCGCAGCAGAGCCGCCAGCCGCTCCCGAACGGGACCGTCGTCCTCCGTCAGCAGTATGCGCCAGGGTGTGGAAGCCGTCATCGGTGCTCGCGCCTGTCGCCTCTTCGGTTTGAATCCTGAATCCTGAATCTAGCGCCCGGTCCCGCGCGCCTGAATACCTGATTGAAGGTATCGCGGGAAACCCGTCCCTTCCCGTCCCAACCCCCGTGCGGTCAGAAGCGGAGCCGCATGTTGAAGCCCGCCGCATGGGTTTCGGAACGGTCGTCGAAGCGGCCGTCGTAGCTGAAGCGGAATGACAGGCGGTCTCCCCCGATGATGTTGAGCTCGGCGCCGAGGTGATAGCCTGACGGATCGAGGGGGCTGGCGATCATGGCCGGATCAGAGGCCGTGTCCGCGCCCATCAGCCGGAAGGGCGCCTCGATGCGATCCTCCGAATGATGGATGGAGCCCGCCGTGATGCTGAAGGCCGCACGGCTGGCGGCGCTTTCGTGCAGCATCACGCCCAGCGTCAGTTCAGGATTCAGGGTGCCGAAGGTCTGCTCGCTGGACTGGCGCCGCGCGCCCAGACCGCCCAGGCCCTCTTCGGCGAAGCCCTGCTGTCGCAGCACGGTCACCGAGCCGTTCAGGGCCGGGCGGACGAAGAACGGACCGCCGCGCGCCGTGTAGGCGATATGCCCGGCGGCCTGGGCGTAACCGCTCTCAGGGCGGGATTCGCCGATCCCCGGCTGGAACACATCGACCCGGCGCAGGGTCTCGGCCCACTGCCAGCCGCCCGAGACCGAGGCCCCGAACTCCAGCCCGTTCGCGCTTCTGTGGCGGGCGCCGAAGCCCAGGTTGAAGGCCGTGCCCCGCGTGTGGGCGCGATAGTCGTCGACATAGAGATTCAACAGGCGTTCGTAGCCCACGGCCCCGGCGAACGACCAGCCGCCCGCGACCGGGCGCTCGAAGCCGGAGCGCAGGCGCGTGGCGCTGTATTCGGTTCCGTAAGCGCCGAGGTCGGCGTCGGCATCGCCCTCGGCCATGACCCGTTCGATCAGGCCCCAGACGCAGCCCTCGTTCGCGCCGCCGAGGGCGGCGCCGCAGGTGAAGATCTGGTCGCCGAAGCTCTGGGCCGAATCCAGGTGCGCGCGCGCGGCCGCCAGGTGCGGTTCGGGATTCAGCTGGTCGAAGATCGCCGCGTAGAGATCCTCCTCGCCCGCCTGGAGATTGCCCACCATGGCCATCATCCGGCCGATTCCGGACGCGCCGCCCGCGATCAGGGCGGAATCCATGTGCCCGCCCAGCGCCTGGCCGTTGGCGTTCAGGAACGGCTGGCCGAAGTCGCTGACGAAGGTCAGGTGCACGCCCGCCGCGTCGGCCAGGACGCTGTAGTCCATGGCCAGGGTGTCCTCGAACTCCAGACCGTTGTCGAAGCCCGAACCGCCCGTGGCGAACAGGGTCACCGGCGCCGCGTTCTCGAGCCAGGTCAGGGTCACCGTCCCGGTCCCGGCCACGACCGCGTCGCCCGTGACGTTGACCCGGTCCGAACCGTAGGGGCCGAAGGCCGCGTCGAAGACCATATGGCCCTGATCGGTCTGGACGAAATGGCCGTCCAGATCGACCGTGGTGATGACCCGCGCGCCGTAGAGCAGGTTGGTGGACGGGTCGCCCAGGTGGTCGAGATTGCCGAACACATCGCCTGCGGCCAGGTCGATGGGCAGGCGCGAGGCGCCCAGGCCCATCAGGAAGGTTCCCGCGTTGGTGAAGGTCGCCGGGGCCGCGACGGCGGCCGGAACTGCCTGGGCGACGCCGATCTGGGCGACCTGGCTGTGCGTCAGGGCCGCGCCCGCGCCGAACGACCCGAGGGTGTCGATCATGGCCGCGCCGGCGCCGTCGGCGGTTGCCGCATCCGTCTCATCGGCGTCCAGCGGGACGGCCGTCGTCGCGCCGTATTGAGCGACCGAGGCCTGGGACGACGCGGCAGCCGGAACCGGCGCCGGATCGCCCACCGCCGAGCCGCCCACGCCTTCGCGCAGCCGGATGGTGTCGAAGGCCATATAGGTTGCGCCCTCGGCGTTGACGAAGGCGTTGTCGCCGCCGCCCAGGTCGATGTTCCCGACCACCAGCCCGGTGTTGACGATCACGTCGTTCCCGCCCGTGGCCGAGACGGCCAGGCCCGAGACGGCCGAGATCGAGCCGGAGGTCGTGACCTCGTTGTCCGCCCCGCCGTCGATCACCAGGCCCGCCGCGCCGCCGCGGATCAGGCCGCTGGAAGCAATGGTGATGTTCCCGCCGCCGTCGGCCCCCAGGCTTTGCGCGAACACCGCGAAGGAGTCCTCACCCGGCGCGAACACCTGGCCGTCCAGGAACAGGTCGATGGCCCCGCCCGCGCCCGCGCCGCCCGCCGTTCCGGCGAAGGCGCCGTCCACCCAGCCGCCGCCGCCGCCGATGGACTGGGCGATCAGGCCATGGGCGCCCGCGCCACTGACGACGATGTCGCCGGTCTGGTGGAAGCTGAC
>JAEZCL010000234.1 GCA_023433585.1 Pseudomonadota bacterium | reverse complement strand
CACGCGATCCGGTGCGCGGGTTCCCCCTTCTCCCGTCGGGAGAAGGTCATCAGCCCTCGGCCTTCTCCTCAGTCGCCGCGTCGGCGGCGGGAGCGGTCTCAGCGGTCGCCTCTTCGGCGGCCGGGGTTTCCTCGGCGGCGGCTTCAGCCGGGGCCTCTTCAGCAGCCGGAGCTTCGGCGGCCGGTTCTTCAGCAGCCGGGGCTTCTTCTTCCTTCGGCGCGGCCGCGGGGGCTTCAGCCTCGGCCTTGGCGGCAGCAGCGGCGGCCTTGGCCTCTTCCTTCGCGGCGACTTCGGCTTCGGCGCGGTCGGCTTCGCGCTGGACGCGCTCGGCGGCGCGTTCCTGGGCCTTCTTGCCCGGCTGGGCCTTGTTCGGATTGTTGCCTTGCATCCACGTGACCTGGCCGGCCAGGGCCTCGTCCTGGCTCAGAAAGCGGGCCACGCGGTCGGTGGGCTGAGCGCCCTTCTTGAGCCATTCCGAAATCCGGTCGGCCTTCAGCTTGATGCGCGGTTCCGGGTGGTCCTTGGGCAGCATGGGATTATAGCTGCCCACGCGCTCGATGAACTTGCCGTCGCGCGGGCTGTGCGAGTCCGCCACCACGATATGGTAGTAGGGGCGCTTCTTGGCGCCCGCGCGGCTCAGTCGAATCTTCAGCATTTTCAGTCTCTTTCGTTAGGTGTCGTTATTTCTTCGGAGGGAATCCGGGAAGGCCGGGAAGGCCGCCGGGAGGAGGTTCGGACGCGCCCGGCCCCCCAAGGCCCGGCAGCATGGATTTCAGCTGTTCGGGGTCCGGCGCCAGCTTGCCGCCGCCCATGGTCTTCAGCCGCGCCATGTCGGGCCCGCCGCCTCCCAGGCCCATCATGGCGGCCATCTTCTGCAGGTTCTTGCCGCCGCCCCGGGACAGCGCCTTGACCGCGTCGGCCATCTGGCGGTGCTGCTTCAGCAGCCGGTTGATGTCCTGGACCTCCACGCCCGCCCCTGCGGCCACGCGGCGCTTGCGGCTGGCGTTCAGCAGGTCCGGCTTCTTGCGCTCGGCCCTGGTCATGGAGCTGATGATGGCTTCCTGGCGCGTAATCATCCGGTCGTCGATGTTCGCGTCGGCCATCTGGGCCTTCATCTTGGCGGCGCCCGGCAGCATGCCCATGACGCCCTGGAGCCCGCCCATGCGCTTCATCTGGGCCAGCTGGCCGGCCAGGTCGTCCAGGTCGAACTGGCCCTTGGCCAGCTTCCTGGCCATTTTCTCGGCCTTGGCCTGATCCAACTCCTCGGCGGCCTTCTCGACCAGGGCCACGATGTCGCCCTGGCCCAGAATGCGCCCGGCCACGCGCGTCGCGTCGAACGCCTCCAGCGCGTCGATCTTCTCGCCCGCGCCCAGATACTTGATCGGCAGGCCGGTGACCGCGCGCATCGACAGCATGGCCCCGCCGCGCCCGTCGCCGTCGGCGCGGGTCAGGATCAGGCCGGTCAGGGGCAGGCGTTCATGAAACGCCTTGGCGGTGCGCACCGCATCCTGCCCCGTGAGGCTGTCGGCCACCAGGATGGTCTCGACCGGCTGGGCGATCGCCGCCACCTCGGCCGCCTCGGCCATCATGGCCTCGTCCAGGGTGGTGCGGCCGGCGGTATCCAGGATCAGGACGTCGAAGCCCTGGAGCCTGGCCGCCTGCAGCGCACGGCGGGTGATCTCGACGGCCGACTGGCCCTTGACGATGGGCAGGGTGGCCACCTCGGCCTGTCTGCCGAGCGTTTCAAGCTGCTCCATCGCGGCCGGGCGTCGGGTGTCCAGCGAGGCCATCATGACCTTCTTGCGCTCGGACTTCTGAAGCTTCAGGGCCAGCTTGGCCGAGGTGGTGGTCTTGCCCGAGCCCTGCAGGCCCGACATCAGGATCACCGCCGGCGGCGTGGCGTTCAGGTTCAGCGCAACCGGCTCGGTCCCGCCCAGCATCTCCACCAGGCCGTCATGGACGATCTTGATGACCTGGTCCGCCGGCTTGACCGAGCGGATCACCTCCTCGCCCTGGGCGCGCTCGGTGGCGAAGGCGATGAAGTCCTTGACCACCGGCAGGGCGACGTCGGCCTCCAGCAAGGCCACGCGCACTTCGCGCATGGCTTCGGCCACGTCCTTCTCGGACAGGGCGCCGCGCCCGGTGATCCGGTCGAAGACGCCTGTCAGCCGCTCGTTCAGAGCCTCGAACATTCACAACCTCTTTGGGCGACGAACCTGGTGCTCCATGGAGAAACGGCCTCTGGCGACGATCACGTCGGCAGAGGGTTCTCGCCATCCTCGTCCGCATCCCTGGCGCGCTATCGCTCGGCTCGCGGAGCCTCGCTGCTTGAGCGCCCGGTGGGGGTCGTGATGGTGGAGACGCGAAGGTTCACTTGCGCCGGAAGCGGCGGCTTATGACTCAATAGTTGGACGCTGTCGAGTAAAGTTGGATGCGAAAGCGCGCTGCCTTGAGGCTGTCAGCGGCGGCGTTGCGCGCACAAACCGTTTCAGCCGCGCAAAATCCTGTCTTGTTCTATCGCTTTTCAAGTTGCTTTGGGGTCAGACTGTGCGCCTCCCCGCGCCTTACGCCTTCTGGACCGCTCATGACGCCCACCGCCGCCGACGATCTTCTGCGCGACGAAATCCGCCTGCTGGGCGCCATGCTGGGCGAGGTGATCCGCGACGAGGGCGGCAAGGACCTCTACGACCGCATCGAGGCGGTGCGCCAGGCGTCGGTGGCTTACCACCGCGACGCCGACAAGGACGCGGCCGAACTGGAGGAATTGCTCAAGGATCTCAGCCTGGACCAGGCGGTGGGCCTGGCTGACGGTTTCGCCGCCTTCTCCCTGTTGGCCAACATCGCCGAGGACCGCGCCGGCAGGCGCCGCGCCCTGGACCAGGCCGAAGAGGGCGCGCGCCCCGACACGCCGTCCGGCGCCCTCAGGCGGCTCACCGACCAGGGGGTTGAGCGCGACGAGGTCCGCGTGCTGCTGTCCGAAGCTCTGATCTCGCCGGTGCTGACCGCCCACCCCTCCGAGGTGCGCCGCAAGAGCGTCATCGACCGCATCGCCGGGATCAGCGACGTGCTGGACGCCTGCGACAGGAGCGGCCCGGCCTGTGACCTGGAGCGACGCGACCGGGACCTGCGCCGCCAGATCGTCATTCTGTGGGGCACCCGGCTGGTGCGCCAGAGCCGCCTGGTGGTGCAGGACGAGATCAACACTGTGGTGTCGTTCCTGGAGCGGGTGTTCCTCAAGGTCGCGCCCGAGCGGCTGCTGGCATGGCGCGAGTTGCTGGACGCGCCGGATCTCGTCCCGTTCGTGCGGATCGGCAGCTGGGTCGGGGGGGATCGCGACGGCAACCCCAATGTCGACGCCGCCGTACTGACCGCCGCGTTCCGCAGCCAGTCGCGGGCGGTCCTGACCCACTACATGGACGCGGTCCACGCGCTGGGCGGCGAACTGAGCCTGTCCGGATCGCTGGTCCGGATCAGCCCGGCGCTGAAGGCCCTGGCCGACGCATCGGGCGACACCTCCGAACACCGGGCGGACGAGCCCTATCGCCGGGCGCTGAGCCAGATCTACGCCCGGCTGTCGGCGACCTTCCCGCTCCTGGCCGGAACGACGCCGCCCCGGCCGGCCCGCTTCCAGGCTCCGCCCTACGGCGGCCCCGCCGAATTCCGCGCCGACCTCATGGTGTTGCACGAATCCCTGGTCGAGAATCACGGCCCGGTCTTCGCCGATGACGCCCTGACTCGCCTGCTCGCCGCGCTGGACGTGTTCGGCTTCCACATGGCCACGGTGGACCTGCGCCAGAACTCGGACGTGCACGAGCGGGTGGTGGGCGACCTGCTGAAAAGCGCCGGGGTCTGCGCCGACTATGCGGCGCTGGACGAGGAGGCGCGGCTCAAGGTGCTGGCCGCCGAACTGGCCTCGCCCCGGCTGCTGTTCTCGCCCTATGCGGACCATGCGCCCGAGACCCTGAAGGAGCGCGCCATCCTCCAGGCGGCGGGCGAGGCCCTGCGGCTCTACGGGCCCGAGGCCATCCGCACCCATATCGTGTCCAAGACCACCTCGGCCTCGGACATGCTGGAGGTGTACCTGCTGCTGAAGGAAGCGGGGCTCTACCGGCCCGAGGCGCCCGGCGAATGCCCGATCATGGCGGCGCCGCTGTTCGAGACCATCGAGGATCTGGACGCGGCCCGCCCCACCCTGGAGCGCCTGCTGGCCGAACCGTCCGCCCGCGCGGTGGCCCAGGCGCGCGGCGTTCAGGAGGTGATGATCGGCTATTCGGACTCCAACAAGGACGGGTCCTACCTCACGTCCGGCTGGGCGTTGCACCAGGCGTCGCGCGAGCTTCTGGACGTCACCCGCTGCGCGAGCCTGAAGCTTCAGCTGTTCCACGGCCGGGGCGGCGCCGTGGGCCGAGGCGGCGGCTCGTCCTTCGCCGGTGTGGCGGCCCAGCCCCAGGGGACCGTGGCCGGACGCATCCGCATCACCGAACAGGGCGAGGTCATCGCCAACAAATACGGCGAGCCCGAGGTAGCGGCTCGCAACCTGGACGCCCTGACCTGCGGCGTGCTGCTGACCTCGCTGCGGCCGCCCGCCGACGAAAGCCTGAGTGAAAGGCATGGCGCGGTCATGCAGACCCTGTCGCGCGCCTCCATGGCCGCCTATCGGGCCGTGGTTTATGAGACGCCCGGTTTCGTGGACTATTTCCGCGCCGCCACCCCCATCGCCGAGATCGCGGACCTGAAGATCGGCTCGCGCCCCGCCTCACGCTCCACTTCCACCGCCATCGAGGACCTGCGCGCCATTCCGTGGGTGTTCAGCTGGTCCCAGTCGCGGGTCATGCTGCCCGGCTGGTTCGGCTTCGGCTCGGCCGCGCGCGAGGCGGACATGAGCGAACTGCGCGCGATGGCCGAGGAATGGCCTTTCTTCAGGACGCTGCTGCAGAACCTGGAGATGGTCATGGCCAAGGCGGACATGTCCATCGCCCGACGCTACGCCTCGCTGGTCCCGGACAAGGCCCTGGCCATGCGGGTGTTCGGCGCGATCCAGGCCGAGCACGACCGGACCCGGGACGCAGTGCTGGCCATCACCGGCCATGCGAAGCTCCTGGGCGGCGCGCCCGAGCTGGACCGCCTGATCCGCCTGCGCATGCCCTATGTGGAGCCCCTGAACCACGTCCAGATCGAGTTGATCCGCCGCCGCCGCGCGGGTGATGACGACCCCCGGGTCCGCGAGGGCATCCTCCTGACCATCAACGGCGTGGCGGCAGGGCTGAGGAACAGTGGCTGACGTCCCGCCCGGGCCCATCACGCGACAGGAAAAAGGCCCGTCGGATCGCTCCGGCGGGCCTCGTTCATCCGCGATGGAAACGCGGTCAGTTCGTCGGGAAGCCCCGCGTGCGCAGCAGAGCCGTCACGTCCGGATCACGGCCTCGGAACTGGCGATAGGCTTCGGCCCGGTCGGTGGTGTTGCCCGGCGCCAGGATGATCTCCTTGAAGCGGCGCGCGGTCTCCGGGTCGAACGGATCGCCCGCCTCCACAAAGGCGGCCCAGGTGTCCGCGTCCATCACCTCGGACCACAGGTATGAGTAGTATCCGGCCGAATAGGCGTCGGAGGTGAACAGGTGGTTGAACTGCGGCAGGCGGTGCCGCATCACGATCTCGCGCGGCATGCCGATGCGCTCCAGGCTCTCGCGCTCGAAGGCGTCGGGGTCCGTGACCGGCTCGGCGCGATTGTGCAGGTCCATGTCCACCAGGGCCGACGAGAGATAGCTGACCGTGTGGTAGCCCTGCGCGAAGGTCGAGGAGGCCTCGATCTTGTCCAGCAGCGCCTGAGGCATGGCCTCGCCGGTTTCGTGGTGGCGGGCGAACTGGTCCAGGATCGGCTGGGTCAACACCCACTTCTCGTGCACCTGAGACGGATACTCCACGAAGTCACGCGGCGTGCCGCCCAGGCTGGGGTAGTTCACCGTCGACAGCAGATAGTGGATGGCGTGGCCGAACTCGTGGAACAGGGTCTCGGTGTCGTCCAGCGAGATCAGCAGCGGCTCGCCCGCCGGCGCCTTGATGAAATTGTTGTTGTTGGACGCCAGCACATTGCGCTCGCCGTCGATGGTCGAGTGGCTGCGGTAGGTGGTCATCCAGGCGCCCGAGCGCTTGCCCGAACGGGCGAAGTCGTCCGAATAGAACACCCCGATGTGGCGGCCGCTCTGCTTGTCAGTGACCTCGAAGGTCTGCACATCCGGGTGGAACACCGGGATCGTCCCGGCCGGGATCGGCGTGAACACCAGCCCGTACAGGCGCTCGGCCATGTAGAAGGCGCCCCGCTTCATCGAGGTCAGTTCGAAATAGGGCTTCAGGTCGTTCTGATCCAGGTCGTAGCGCGCCTTGCGGACCTTCTCCAGGTAATACAGATAATCCCACGGCTCGATCTCGTGACCGGCCAGGGCGGCCATCTCGGCCACCTCCTCACCGACGCGCGCCACGGCCGGAGGCCACACCCGCATCATCAGCTCCATGGCCGCCTCGGGCGTCCCCGCCATGGTGTCCTGCATCCGCCAGTGGGCATGGGTCGAAAAGCCCAGCAGGCGCGCGCGTTCGGCCCGCAGGCGCAGGATTTCGGCGATGGTCGCATTGGAGTCGTTGGCGTCGCCGTTGTCGCCGCGATTGACGAATTTGCGCCAGATCTGCTCGCGCATGGCCCGGTCGTCGGCGAAGGTCAGGAACGGGTCCACCGCCGAACGGGTGTTGGCGATGACCCAGCCGCTCAGCTCGCGGCTCGACGCCGCCTCGGCTGCGGCGGACCTGTTGGAGTCCGGCAGGCCCGCCATGGCGGCTTCGTCGGTGATGTGGGTGTATAGCTGTTCGTCGGCCACCACCTTCTGCTGGAAGTTGGTGAAGGCGCTGGACAGGGCCTGGTTGATGCGGCCCAGCTCGGCCTTGCCTGCGGCGTCCAGAGCCGCGCCGTTGCGCACCAGGCCCTCGTATTCGCGGCGCACCAGACGGCGCTGCTCGGCGTTCAGCCCGGCGGCCTCGGCGCCTTCGTGGACGGCGCGGATGCGGGCGAACAGCGCTTCGTTGAAGGTGATCTCGTCGCTGGCGGCCGACAGGATCGGCGACATCTCGCGGTTCAGGGCCTGATAGTCGGCCGAGCCGATGTTGCCGATCATGACGCCGAAGATGGATCCGGCGCGCTGGATGTGCTGGCCGCCCCGCTCCATGGCCAGGATGGTGTTGTCGAAGGTCGCGGGTTCGGGGTTGTCGACGATGGCGGCCACCTCGGCGCGCATCCGCTCGATACCCTTGTTCAGGGCGTCGCGCAGCAGGTCCGGCGTCACCTGATCCCACGGCGGCACGCCCTGATAGGGGCCTGGCCACGGGTCCGCCAGCGGGTTGCCGGTCAGCACGGTCTCGGCCGCGTCCTGGGCGGCGGGCGCGGTGGCGCAAGCGGTGACCGCGAGCACACCCGCGCTGGTGAGGATCATCTGCCGTCTGTTCATGAGAACTCCCGTTGTTTCCGGCCGCCGGCGCGGCCCATGGGCGCGTCTTTCGGCCTTTCGTGACCGGCACATTATCAGTCTGCGCCTGACCGTCACCTGAACCTCATGTAATGAAGCGCCGCAGCGTTCGCCGCAACCCTGTTCGCCCTCGGGAAAGCGCGCTAAAGGCCGCGCATGGCCATAGGCGTTTTCGATTCCGGCGTGGGCGGGCTGACCGTTCACCGCGAACTGGTGGACCGGTTCCCGGCCGCCGACTGCATCTATCTGGCCGACCAGGCCAACGCCCCCTATGGCGGCCGGGACGGGGAGGAGATCGTGAACCTGACCCGCATGGGGTGCGAACGCCTGTTCGAGGCGGGGGCGTCGGTGGTGGTCCTGGCCTGCAACACCGCCTCGGCCATCGCCCTGCGCCGCCTGCAGCAGACCTGGATCCCGGGCGTGCGCGAGCGTCTGGGCCGCCCCGTGAACGTCCTGGGCATCATCGTGCCGACCATCGAGGCGGCCACCGGCCTGCCCTGGAGCCATGAGGCCCAGCCGCGCGGCGAAAAGATCGAGGCGATCGCCGTCACCGGCGTCTTCAGCACCGCCGCCACCGCCATGAGCCGGGTCTATGAGATCGAGATCGACAAACGGCGCGAGGACATCGCCGTCTTTTCCGAAGCCTGCCCCGGCCTGGCCGGGCTGATCGAGCTGGACGCCCCGGCCGAGGAACTGGCGGTGGTGGTGCGCGACCACGTGGACGCCTTGCGCCGCCGCATCGGCCGACATCCGGACAAGGCGGTGCTGGGCTGCACCCACTACGAAATCGTGGCCGAGATCTTCAGGGCGGCCCTGCCCGAGGGTGTGGAGCTGATCCACCAACCCACTGCCGTGGCCGACGCCCTGGACCGCTATTTCACCCGTCACCCGGATTACGGCATCGGAACCTCGGCGCGCCGCACGTTCCTGACCACCGGCAAGCCCGGCCCCCAGTCGGAACTGGTGGCCCGGTTCTGGGGCGCGCCCCTGGCCTTCGAGGCGGTCTGACGGCGAAGACGGGCGCCCCGCCTCCGCCGAACAGTCAGGCGCGCGCCGCTTCCGCCGTCGCCACTCGCGAGGCGGCGTTCATCACCGCCGCGATGCGCAGGGCCGCCTGGACGGCGGTGTTGGCCACGCCGTGCTTCTTCAGCTCACCCTCGTGGGCGTCCAGGCAGGCGCCGCAGCCGTTGATGGCCGACACGGCCGCCGACCACAGTTCGAAGTCCAGCTTCTCCACGCCCGGATTGCCGATCACGTTCATGCGCAGGCGGGCGGGCAGGGTCTGGTACTCGCTGTTCTTCATCAGGTGCAGCGAGCGGTAATAGATGTTGTTCATGCCCATGATGGCGGCGGCGGCGCGGGCGGCGTCGGCGGCCTCGGGGCTGAGCTTGTCCGCGACCAGGGCCTCGGTCGCCTTGACCACCGGCGCCGAACCCACCGCGTGGGCGCAGGCCAGGAACGTCCCCCACTTCTGCTGGTCGTTCAGGACCGTTTCATTGGCCAGGGAGCTGAGGTTCAGCGAGATGTCCTTGGCGTAGGACGGCATCAGGTCGCGCAGGGCGTCGATGGACATTGTTCAGGTTTCCTTCGGAAAGCGGCTACCGCTCGCGCCGCGGGCGCTCGCTGCTTGAGCCGCATTATTCTGGGCTAACGCTCGGGACGCGGTCCCTCACTACTTGAGCCGTTACTCTTTGGGCTAACGCTCGGGACACGGTCCCTCGCTACTTGAGCCCGATCTGTGGCTGAAAGGAAGCGCGCGCGCTCAAGCAGCGAGACGCCGCGCGTCGAGCGATAGCGCACTTGAAAGTAAAGGCGGCGACACACGCGCCGCCGCCTTCCTCATTCCGGCTCGCCGCCTTTACGCCGCGAGCGTTTCGCCGCCGACGGGACGGTTGCAGGCGCACAGTTCGTCGGTCTGCAGCGCGTCGACCACCCGCAGGGTGTCGGCCGGGGCGCGGCCCACGTTCAGGTTGGTGACATAGACGTGCTGCACCACATTGTGCGGGTCCACCACGAAGGTGGCGCGCAGGGCCACGCCTTCTTCCTCGTTCAGGACGCCCAGATCGCGGGCGAACTTGCCGCCGTTGTCCGCGAAGGACCAGATCGGCAGCTTGTCCAGGTCGGCGTGGTCACGGCGCCAGGCCAGCTTGACGAATTCGTTGTCGGTCGAACCGCCCAGGACAACGGTGTCGCGGTCCTCGAAATCACGGCCCAGCTTGGCGAACTCGGCGATCTCGGTGGGGCACACGAAGGTGAAGTCCTTGGGATAGAAGAAGATGACCTTCCACTTGCCCTCGAAGCTGTCCTGGGTGATCGGCTCGAAAGCCGAGACCCCGTTCTCTTCGTGATTGTTGAAGCCGGGCTTTACGCCGACAATCTTGAATTCAGGCAGCTTTTCGCCGACGCCGAGCATCGCGTTCTCCATGCGCTAGATTGGGATCGATCGTCAGGGAGGCGACGACCGCAGAGCCGAAATGAACTGTGCGAGCCACAAAGTCAAACTGTCATAACGCCGCATACTTATAGATTTTTCTTATGGCTCTCATAGGCCGAAGCCCTCAGGGTGCGGACGCCGCCATAAGGGTTGGCGATAGGTTTTGATCTAGTGATAAAAGCGCCTTATGTCGTGGCCATGCTCCCGACCCTGCGCCAACTCCTCTATCTGAAACTCCTCGCTCAGCACGGTTCGTTCAGCCGCGCCGCCGAGGCCGCCCATGTGAGCCAGCCGGCTCTATCGGCGGGAGTGCAGGAATTGGAGAAGATACTGGGCGCCGCCGTGGTCGAGCGGACCCGTGGCGCGGTCCAGCTGACGGCCGTGGGCGCCGAGGCGGTCAAGCGGGCCGAAGACGTGCTGGCCCGCACCGAGGACCTGGTGGAGGCGGCCAGGAACGCCGGAAAACCCCTGTCCGGCCGCTTTCGTCTGGGGGTGATCCCCACCATCGCGCCGTTCCTGCTGCCCGCCACCCTGCCGCAGCTGAGGGCGCGGCATCCGGCGCTGCGTCTGTTCCTGCGTGAGGACCTGACGCCGCGCCTGGTCGCCGGACTCAAGGCGGGGCAACTGGATGCGGCGGTGATCGCCCTGCCCTATGAGGCGTCGGGCATCGACCACGCCCGCATCGGCGACGACGAGATCCTGGCCGCCGCCCCCGTCGGGCACCCGGTGGCCGACGCGCCGGTGCTGGAGGCCGGGGCGCTGAAGGCCGCCGACCTGATCCTTCTGGAGGACGGCCACTGCCTGCGCGACCAGGCCCTGGCCGCCTTCGACATCGAGGCCCCGCGCGGCGAGGACGTATTCGCCGCCTCATCGCTGCACACCCTGGTCCAGATGATCGACGCCGGGCTTGGCGTCAGCTTCCTGCCCGGCATGGCCGTCCGCGCGGGCCTGACCCGGGGTTCGGGCGTCGTCACCCGCTCCCTGCCGGAAGCGGCGCCGCGCCGCGAGATCGTCGTCGCCTGGCGCTCAGGCTCCAGCCGCGCCGCCGAAGCCCGCCTGCTGGCCGAGGCGCTGAAGCTGGATTGACCGCGCGCATTCCCTCTCCCTCCCCTTCATGGGGAGGGCCGTCAGCGCGCAGCGATGACGGGGTGGGAAGGACAAGGCGAGAGTTCTTAGTGCGCTACCGCTCGGCGCGCGGCGCCTCGCTGCTTGAGCGCGCTGCCTTGCCCAAGCCGCCCCCACCCGGCCTCGTCTGCGGCTCAGCCCCCCTCCCCATGAAGGGGAGGGAGAATGCCGGCGAATGCCTACCCCCGCGCCAGGTTCCTCAGCACGAACGGCATGACGCCGCCGGCCTTGAAATACTCCAGCTCGGTCTGGTTATCGATGCGGCAGCGCACCGGGAAGCGGGCCATCTTGCCGTCCGACGGGCGGAACAGCTCGACCCACAGCTCCTGACGCGGCTTCAGCTTGCCGGTGTTGACGTCGGTCAGGCCGCGGATGGTGACGATCTCCTCGCCGGTCAGGCCCAGCTTCAGCCAGCCGTCCTGCTTGAACTGCAGCGGGACCACGCCCATGCCGATCAGGTTCGAGCGGTGGATGCGCTCGAAGCTCTCGGCGACGACCGCGCGCACGCCCAGAAGGTTCGTGCCCTTGGCCGCCCAGTCGCGCGAGCTGCCCGTGCCGTATTCCTTGCCCGCGAACACCACCAGCGGGCGGCCCTCGGCCTGATAGCGCATGGCCGCGTCATAGATCGACATGGTGTCGCCGGACGGGAAGTGCCGGGTGACGCCGCCTTCGATGTCCGGGGTGATCTTGTTGCGGATGCGGATGTTGGCGAAGGTGCCGCGCATCATCACCTCGTGGTGGCCGCGCCGCGAACCGTACGAGTTGAAGTCCAGCGGCTCGACCCCGTGGGACGTCAGCCAGGCGCCGGCGGGCGAGGTCTTCTTGATCGAACCGGCCGGCGAGATGTGGTCGGTGGTGATGGAGTCGCCGAAGATGGCCAGGACGCGCGCCTCGGTGATGTCCTGCACCGGGGCCGGCTCCATGGTCAGGCCGTCGAAATAGGGCGGGTTGGCCACATAGGTGGAGCTGTCGTCCCAGCCGTAGGTCTGGCCGCCCTCGACCGTGATGGCCTGCCAGTGCTTGTCGCCCTTGAAGACATCCTTGTAGCGCTTGGCGAACATGGCCGGGGTGATCGACGCCTGCTGGATCTCGGCGATCTCGGCGGAGGTGGGCCAGATGTCCTTGAGGAAGACGTCCTTGCCCTTCTTGTCCTTGCCGAGCGGCGCCGTGGTGATGTCCATGCGCATGGACCCGGCCAGGGCGTAGGCCACCACCAGCGGCGGCGAGGCCAGATAGTTGGCCTGGACGTCCGGGTTCACCCGGCCCTCGAAGTTGCGGTTGCCCGAGAGCACGCTGACCGCGACCATGGCGTTGTCATTGATGGTCTTCGAGATCGCCGGGTCCAGCGGCCCGGAGTTGCCGATGCAGGTGGTGCAGCCATAGCCCACCAGATTGAAGCCCAGGGCGTCCAGATCCTTCTGGAGCCCCGAGGCCGTCAGATAGTCGGTCACCACCTGCGAGCCGGGGGCCAGCGAGGTCTTGACCCAGGGCTTGGGCTTGAGGCCCAGGGCGGCGGCCTTGCGCGCCACCAGGCCGGCGGCGATCAGGACCGAGGGGTTGGAGGTGTTGGTGCAGCTGGTGATGGCGGCGATCACCACGTCGCCGTCGCCCAGGTCGAATTTCTCACCCTCGACCTTGGCGCGCGGGGCGTCGGCCGGACGGTTGAAGACGCCGCCCAGAGCCTCTTCGAAGGCGGGCGCGGCGGTGGTCAGTTCGACCCGGTCCTGCGGGCGCTTGGGACCGGCTAGGGACGGCGTGACCGTGGCCAGGTCCAGCTCCAGCACGTCGGTGAAGACGGGATCCTCGCTGGTCTCGTCGATCCACAGCCCCTGGGCCTTGGCGTAGGCTTCCACCAGGGCCACGCGCGCCTTGTCGCGGCCGGTGGCGGCCAGGTAGTTCACCGTCGCCTGGCTGACGGGGAAGAAGCCGCAGGTGGCGCCGTATTCCGGGGCCATGTTGGCGATGGTGGCCTGATCCTCCAGCGACAGGCCGATCAGGGCGTCGCCGAAGAACTCCACGAACTTGCCCACCACGCCCTTCTTGCGCAGCATCTGGGTGACGGTCAGCACCAGGTCGGTGGCCGTAGCGCCCTCGGGCAGACGGCCGGTCAGACGGAAACCGATCACCTCGGGGATCAGCATGGGGATGGGCTGGCCCAGCATGGCCGCCTCGGCCTCGATGCCGCCCACGCCCCAGCCCAGCACCGCCAGGCCGTTGATCATGGTGGTGTGGGAATCGGTGCCCACCACCGTGTCGGGATAGGCGACGGTCTTCTTGCCTTCCTCGGCGGTCCAGACGGTCTGGGCCAAGTGCTCCAGGTTCACCTGGTGGCAGATGCCCGTGCCCGGCGGCACCACACGGAAATTGTTGAAGGCGGTCGAGCCCCAGCGCAGGAAGCGGTAACGCTCCATGTTGCGCTCGTATTCCCGGTCCACGTTCTGGCCGAACGCCTTGGCCGTGCCGAAGTGGTCCACCATCACCGAGTGGTCGATCACCAGATCCACCGGGTTCAGCGGGTTGATCCGGGCCGGATCGGCGTCCAGCTTGGCCATGGCGTCGCGCATGGCCGCCAGATCCACCACCGCCGGGACGCCGGTGAAATCCTGCATCAGGACCCGCGCCGGACGGAAGGCGATCTCATGCTCGACCGAGCCCCGGTTCTCCAGCCACGCGGCCACGGCCTTGAGGTCGGCCTCGGTGACCGAGACCCCGTCCTCGTTGCGCAGCAGGTTCTCCAGCAGCACCTTCATGGAGCGCGGCAGGCGGGAAATCCCGGCCAGACCGGCTTCCTCGGCGGCCGGAAGGCTGTAATAGGCGTATTTCTTGCGCCCGACGGAAAGGTCCTGACGGGTCTTGAAGCTGTCGATCGACGGCATGGGAGTGGTCCTCTGGTCAAAGCCGCCCGACAATCCGGTTGCGCCTTCGCGCGACAGACGCAGGGGCGCACAGGTCCCCGGCGCGCGCGGCGAAAGCCTGCTGCGGCGCGCCCGGATATAAGGCCAAGCGGAGCAGCCGTCCATGTATCCACGACATCGACATGGATATTGCGAGCGGGTCGCAGAGAGATGGGCGGCGGCGTTCTCCCTCCCCATGAAGGGGAGGGGGGTCGCGCAGCGACCGGGTGGGGAGGGCTCGGCAAGGCAGCCGCGCTGTCTTGCTTAAAGCGCCTCCACCCGCTTCGCCTTCGGCTCGGCCCCCTCCCCATGAAGGGGAGGGAGAGATGACCCTCCACCGTCTCTCCATCACCGGCCTGTCCCTTTCGCGCGGCGAGCGGACCCTGTTCACGAGCCTGTCCCTGGGCCTGAAAGCAGGCCAGGCCCTGGCCCTGACCGGCGCCAACGGGGCGGGCAAGACCAGCCTCCTGCGCGCCGTCGCCGGCTTCATCCGCCCCGACGCGGGCGAAATCGCCTTTCAGGACGCGGACGGCGCCGCACTCGAACCCGAAACCGCCCGCTCGCGCCACATCCACATGATGGGCCACCTGGAGGGCCTCAAGGGCGCTCGCACCGCGCGCGATGAACTGACCTTCCAGGCCGCCTGGTGCGGCGGCTCGGATATTGACGAAGCCGTCGCGACCCTGGGGCTTGCGCCCCTGCTGGACCTGGAGACCCGCAAGCTGTCGGCGGGCCAGCGGCGACGGCTGTCGCTCGCCCGGCTGGTCGCCGCGCCGCGCGCCCTGTGGCTCCTGGACGAGCCCCTGGCGCCGCTGGACGCCCGCTGGCGCGCCGCCGCGACCGACCTGATGCGCGACCACCTTGCGGGCGGCGGCCTACTGATCGCCGGCGTTCATGATCCGCTCGACCTGCCCTGCCGGACACTGGATGTGGGAGCGGGCGGGCGATGAGGGCGGTGCGCATCCTCCTGAAACGCGAACTGTCGCTGGCCTGGGGTGGGGGCGGGGGGCCGCTCTTGGCTTGCGGCTTCTTCGCCGCCCTGACCGCCATCGTGCCCCTGGCGGCGGGCGCGGACCTGCGTGTGCTGCAGCCGGTGTCCGGCGGCGTCACCTGGATCGCCCTGGCCCTTTCCGCCCTGCTGTCGCTCGAGCGCCTGTTCGAGCGTGATTTCGAGGACGGGGCGCTGGACCTGCTGGCGCTGGGACCGTTGCCGCTGGAGGCGGTGTTCGCCGTCAAGGCCCTGGCCCAGTGGCTGGCGACCGGCCTGCCCCTGGCCCTCGCCGCACCGGCAACCGCCATCGTCCTGGGCGCCGATCCGGCCCACGCGCCGCTGATCCTGGCCTCGGCGCTTCTGGGCGGTCTGGGTTTCGCCTTCACCGGCGCGCTGGGCGCGGCCCTGGCGCTGGGATCGAAGCGGGGCGGCCTGCTGATCGCGGTGGTGGTCCTGCCCCTGTTCATTCCGCCGGTGATCTTCGGCGCGGGCGCCCTGGAGCAAGCCGTGACCGGTTTTCCGCCCGGCCCGGCCCTGGCGCTTCTGGGCGCCTACGCCCTGTTCGCCGTCGCCCTCAGTCCCGTCGCCGGCGCCGCGGCCATCCGGAACGCCCAGGGATGAGGCGGCCTCGTGCGGCGCCGCGCCCGCTTGCCCGCGCGGTCCCTCGCGCGTATGCGCCCTGACCATGGTCTTCGGCCTCGCCAATCCCGACCGCTTCATGCGCTTCACCCGACCGCTGACGCCCGTGGCCTGGGCGCTGGCCGCCGTGCTGCTGCTCGCCGGGACATGGCTGAGTTTCGCGGCGCCGGAGGATTATCAGCAGTTCGACACGGTGCGGATCATGTTCGTGCATGTGCCCGCCGCCTGGCTGGGCCTGTTCGCCTATGTGGCCCTGGGCGTCTCGTCCTTCTTCGCCCTGGTGTTCCGCCATCCGCTGGCCGACGCCGCCGCCCGCGCCGCAGCCCTGCCCGGCGCGGTGTTCACGACGCTGGCCCTGGTCACGGGTTCGCTGTGGGGCAAACCCATGTGGGGCGCCTGGTGGGTGTGGGACGCTCGGCTGACCAGCGTGGTGGTGCTGTTCCTGTTCTACATCGCCTACATGGCTCTGCGCGCCGCCATCGACGATGAGCAGAAGGCCACCCGCGCCGCCGCCGTGCTGGGGCTGGTGGGACTGGTGAACCTGCCGATCGTGAAATTCTCAGTGGACTGGTGGAACACCCTGCACCAGCCCGCGTCCCTGCTGCGCGCCGAGGGGCCGTCCATGACCGCCGCTCATCTGACGCCGCTCCTGGTCATGGGCCTGGCCTACACGGCCCTGTTCACAGCTCTTTGGCTGACCGACATCCGCGCCGAGGTGCGCCGGCGCCGCGTCATGACCCTGCGCGCCCGCGCCGTGATGGAGGCTTAGCCATGCTCGATCTCGACATGGGCGCCTACGCCGCCTTCGTCTGGCCCGCCTGGGGGATCAGCGCCCTGTGCCTGGCCGCCCTGACTGTCCGCATCATCCTGCACGCCCGTCGCTGGAAGCGTGAACTGGACCGGCTGGAAGGCCCGCGCCCATGAAGCGCTGGCTGGCCGTCGCTCCGCTGATCGTTCTGGTCGCCCTAGCGGCGTTGTTCGTGGGATGGTCCCTGCGCCGCGATCCGGTCTATCAGCCGGATGCGATGGTGGGACAGGCAGCGCCCGGGCTTGTCCTGCCAGTGCTGCAGGACGGGGCCGTCGGTCCCGGCCAGGCGGACCTCGTCACCGCCGCCGCCGGCCAGCCGACGGTGGTCAACGTCTTCGCGTCCTGGTGCGCGCCCTGCCGCATCGAACACCCGCAGCTGATGGCCCTGCGCGAACAGGGGGTGCGCGTCATCGGCGTGGCGTACAAGGACGACCCGGCGGCCACGGCCGCCTTCCTCGCGGACCTGGGCGATCCCTTCGCCGTGGTCCTGGTGGACGCCGAGGGCCGCATGGGGCTGGAGCTGGGATCGTCCGGCGTCCCGGAAACCTTCGTGCTGGATCCCTGGGGGACCATCGTCGCCAAGCATTCCGGCCCCATCGTCGACCAGGCCGACCTGGACCGCCTGACGGGCGCCCTGGCCCCGGAAAGCTGGCGGCGTTAACCCTTTTTCGACAGGGGCCGTTAAGGCTTGGGCCATGAGCCCGATTCGCCCGGACCTGCCCAGCCCGCGACACGCCGCCACCCAGCCGGTGACGACCACCAGCGCGCGCGTGGCCCAGGCCGCCTTCTTCCAGCAGGCCCTGGCGGGCGTGAAGTCGGCCCAGGAAACCGCCCGCGCCGAGAACGCCGAGGCCGCCGGCCCCGCATCGACGCCCGCGTCCGGACCCGAGTCCGGCGACCGCCTGACCCGTCCGGGCTCAATCCTCGACATGCGCGTCTGAACGTCGCGCCGGATCGGCGTTTTCAGGAATGTCTCGCCGACGACCGGCCGAAATCCGAGCTTAGAGTGAAATCGGTTCAGTCGGACTGCATCCAACTGAACCGATTTCGCTCTAGGCGGCCCGGGCGGCCGTCTTGCGGCGGGCGCGGACGGCCTTGGCCTTTTCAGCGGCCTTGCGCGCCTCCTTCTCGGCCTTTCGCGCCAGCTTCTCGGCGCGCCGGGCCGCCTTGGCCGCCTCCGGCGCGGTGTCGGCCGCGTCGGCCAGATCGGTCAGCAGCTTCATGAAGCTGTCGCGCCGGGCCTTGGGCAGCAGCGCCAGGATGCGCCGGTCCGCCACCTCGACCTTGGCGCGCGCCGCTTCCAGAACCGCATGGCCCTCATGCGACAGGCTGACCGTCTTGGCCCGGCCGTCCAGAGCCGAGCGCTCGCGGTTCAGAAGGCCCTTGGCCGTCATGCGCGCCACCAGGTCCGCCAGGGTCGAGCGGTCGATTCCGGTGGCCCTGACCAAATCGGTCTGGGTCAGGCCGGCGTTGCGCGCGGCGATCTCCAGCACCGCGAACTGCCGCTGGGTGGGGCCGTCCGCGCCCACCTCCTCGGCGTAGATGTCCAGCGCCAGCTGCAGCGCCCGGTGCATCAGGTGGCTGGGCGAGCGGTCCAGAGGGGCGGCGCGCGCCTTCCTTGCGTTCCCGACCATGGCCAACCTCGTCCCGCGCAATTGCTCCGTGCAGGGCGGGGTTAGCAGCGCCGTGTTTCGGTTTGGCGACAGGTCCGTGAAGGCCTGGCCGCCCTGAACCGATTTCGCCCTAAAGCCCCGGATCGGGGTTGATCGGCGCGGGCTCATCATCGCGGATCATGTGCTTGAAGATGTAGAACACCTGCCAGATGCCGAAGGCGGCCGAAGCCATCCACAGGCCGCCGCGGAACGCCACCCAGACGTCGTCGCTCTGGGTGCGCCAGACGACCTCGTTCACCACCGCCACGGTCGCGAAATACAGGCCATAGCGCAGGGTCAGGCCGCGCCAGCCCGCGTCAGTGATCCGGATCGCCTCGCCCAGCAGATATTTGAACGGATACCGGCGCAGCGGCAGCGACCCCAGCAGCACCGTGGCCAACAGGGCATTCTGGATGCTGATCTTCAGCTTCAGCATGACCGGATCGTGGAACACCAGGGTCAAGACGCCGAACAGCAGGGCGAAACCGCCGGTCAGCATGGGCAAGGGCGCCAGGCGCTTTTCGGTCAGCCAGCCCACCGCCAGCGCCAGGGCCGAGGCGCCCACCAGCACCCAGGTCGCCTGGACCAGGGCCTCCTGGCTGTCTAGCCCGCGCAGAAAGCGGTTGACGCCGTAAGCCGCCATGAAGGCGACCAGGGCGCCGAAGTCGACCGCCTGTCGCAGGTTCGAGTTGCGTCGCGCCGCATCCGTCATGTTCAGTCCTCGAGTCCCACCAGAAGGCGGGAGAACGCCCGCGCGTCGAACGGCTGCAAATCCTCGACCCCTTCGCCCACCCCGATCAGCTTGATGGGAGCGTCGGACGCCTGGGCCACCGGCACCAGCACCCCGCCGCGCGCCGTGCCGTCCAGCTTGGTCATGACGATGCCCGAGACATAGGCGGTGCGCCCGAAGACCTGCTCCTGGGCCAGGGCGTTGCGCCCCACCGTGGCGTCCAGCACCAGCAGGGTCTCGTGCGGCGCGTCCGGGTCGATTTTCTTCAGCACCCGCACGATCTTGAGCAGCTCGTCCATCAGGGCCTGCTTGTTCTGCAGCCGCCCGGCCGTGTCGATCAGGACCACGTCGTGGCCTTCCTCCCGCGCCCTGGTGAAGGCGTCGAAGGCCAGCCCGGCTGGGTCGGCCCCGTCCCGGCGGCTCTCGAAATCGGCCCCGGCCCGTTCGGCCCAGACCTTCAACTGATCGCGCGCCGCCGCCCGGAAGGTGTCGCAGCCCACCACCATGACCTTCGCCCCTTTCGACGTCAGGTCCGAGGCGATCTTGCCCAGGGTCGTGGTCTTGCCCGAGCCGTTGACCCCCACGAACAGCACCACGAACGGCTTCGGCCCCGACAGGGGATCGAATACGGCCTGGCGCGGCTCAAGCTCGGCCGTCACCGCCTCGGCCAGGGCCTCCTTGATCTCGCGCTCGTCCGAGGCCTTGCCGAAGCGCAAGGCGCGGAAGCGCTCGGTGATCCGGGCGGCGGCGGCCGGACCCAGGTCGCTCTCGATCAGGTGCTCCTCCAGGCGTTCAAGCGCCGCCTCGTCCAGCGGCTCCTTGACGAAGGTGGAGACGACCTGCTCGGTCATCTGTTTGGAGGATCGGGACAGTCCCTCGCTGAGGCGCTGGAACCAGCCCTTCTTCGGCTTGTCGGTCATGAGCCTCGTCTAGCGGTAAAATTACCGCCGCGCCACGCGCGATCATCGTCGATTCATGGCGCGACAGAGCTTCAGGCGTTACATGAACGGCGAACAGGGATCAGGACACCGGATTTGGCCCGCAAGCACCCCTTCTTCAGCCCCGCCGCCCACGGTTTCGTGCGCGTGGCCGCCGCCACGCCGGTGGTCCACACCGCCGACCCGAAGGCGAATGCGGACGAGCATGAGCGCCTGATCGCCCAGGCGGGCGAGCAGGGCGCAGACCTGGTCGTGTTTCCCGAGCTCAGCCTCACCGGCTACGCCATCGACGACCTTCTGATGCAGGACGCCTTGCTGGAAGAGGCGGAGGCCCAGATGCGCCGTCTCGCCGTCGCGGCCGGAAACGCCAATGTCGTCGCCGTCTTCGGCGCGCCCGTCCGCCAGGGGGACGCGCTCTACAACTGCGCCGTCGTGACCGCGAACGCCAAGATTCTGGGCGTGGTCCCCAAGACCTACCTGCCCAACTATCGGGAATATTACGAGAAGCGCTGGTTCGCCCCGGCTCCGTCCTCCGGCGATCTCGGTTGGCCGATGGTCCTGCTCGGCGGGCAGGCCGTGCCCCTGAACCCGAAGCTGCGGTTCAAGGCCTTCAACCGCCCCGGTTTCGAATTCGCCGTCGAGATCTGCGAGGACTTCTGGGCGCCGCTTCCGCCCTCGACCCGGCAGGCTCTGGCCGGGGCGCGGATCATCGCCAATCTGTCGGCCTCCAACGTGGTGATCGGCAAGGCGGACGAACGGGCCATGCTGTGCGCCAGCCAGTCGTCGCGCGCCGTCTGCGCCTATGTGTTCGCCGCCGCAGGCTGGGGCGAGAGCACCACCGACCTGGCCTGGGACGGCCAGGCCTCGATCCACGAAATGGGCGCCTGTCTGGCGTCAGGCGAACGGTTCTCCATGGACCCCCACCTGACCATCGCGGACGTGGACGTGGAGCGAATCGGGCTGGAGCGCCTGCGCAACGGCACCTTCGCGGACTGCGCGAGCCGTGAGCTTGATGAAGGCGGGCGCCCCGTCACATGGTTCAACGCCCGCGAGACCGGAAAGCCCGCCGACCTGATCCGCCCGCTGGACCGCTTCCCCTTCGTCCCTGACGATCCCGCGCGGCTGGACCAGGACTGCTACGAGGCCTTCAACATCCAGGTCCAGGGCCTGATGCGGCGGCTGAAGGCCACGAACGGCCAGCGCATCGTCATCGGCGTGTCGGGCGGGCTGGATTCGACCCAGGCGCTGCTGGTCGCCTGCCGCGCCTTCGACCGGCTGGGGCTGCCGCGCACGAACATTCTGGGCTTCACCCTGCCCGGCTTCGCCACCTCGGAAGGCACCAGGTCCAGCGCCTGGACCCTGATGAAGGCGCTGGGCGTGACGGGCGAGGAGATCGACATCCGCCCTGCCGCCGAACGGATGCTGAAGGACATCGGCCACCCGTTCTCAAGGGGCGAGCCGGTCCACGACATCACCTTCGAGAACGTCCAGGCAGGCCTTCGCACCGACTATCTGTTCCGCCTGGCCAACCATCACGGCGGCTTCGTGCTGGGCACCGGCGACCTGTCGGAGCTGGCCCTGGGCTGGGCCACCTACGGCGTCGGCGACCATATGAGCCACTACAACGTCAATTCCGGCGTGGCCAAGACCCTGATCCAGCACCTGATCCGCTGGGTCGCCGACCGGGAATTTGTCGGCGCCGAAGCCGTCCCGGTCCTGCACGCCGTCCTGGCCACCGAGATTTCGCCGGAACTGGTGCCCGCCGACGCGGCCGGCGCCATCCAGTCGACCCAAGCGACGGTCGGCCCCTATGCCCTGAACGATTTCTTCCTGTTCTACATCACCCGCTTCGGCCTGAAGCCGTCCAAGGTCGCCTATCTGGCCCATCAGGCGTGGAGCGATCCCGCGCGCGGCCGCTGGCCCGCCAACCTGCCGGAGGCGGAACGGACCGCCTACGACCTGCCGACCATCAAACAGTGGCTGCGCAAATTCCTGATCCGGTGCTTCCAGACCAGCCAGTTCAAGCGTTCCGCCATGCCCAACGGCCCCAAGGTGGTCACCGGCGGCTCTCTCTCTCCCCGCGGCGACTGGCGCGCCCCGTCCGACGCCACGGCGCGGACGTGGCTGGACGAACTGGACGCGAATGTCCCGGATTAGCGCGCCGTCATTCTCCTCCCCATCGCCGCAGGGCGATGGGGACGGACAGACCGCGCGAGCGGTCAGGAGGGGGCGGCACCGGCGGTCGGTGATTCTGAAACGCCCGGCCGCCCCCGCCTGGCGGCCCTTCGGCCCGCCTGTCCTTGTTTGTTGTCGATCAG
>JAEZCL010000179.1 GCA_023433585.1 Pseudomonadota bacterium | reverse complement strand
GGTCCCGGGAGTCGGTGGCCGGTGACGCCCGGGGCAGTGAGCCGCTGGTCAAGAACGCCACCGAGGAGAACGCGTTCTTCGGCTGGCCGCTGGTGATCCTGGTGGCCGCGCTGGTCTGGTGGATGCGCCGCAACGCGGTGGTGCTCGGCCTGGCCGCGGTCGGCCTCGTGTTCGCGCTCTTCTCGCTCGGCCGGGAGATCCGCTACGACGGACGCGACACCGGCATCCCCGGCCCGTGGGCCGCGCTGGAGAACCTGCCGGTCCTGCACTCGGTGGTGCCCACCCGCTGGTCGCTCGCGCTCACCCCGATCATCGGCGTGCTGCTCGCGCTCGGCGCCGAGCGGGTCCGCCGGCTGGCCGCCCGGCATCCGGACGCACGCGGGCAGATCCGGTTCGCCACCGTCACCGTGCTCGCGATGGCGCTGCTGCCGATCCTGCCCACCCCGCTGCCGGCCAAGCGCCTCGAACCGACCCCGGCGTTCGTCACCTCCGGCGCCTGGCGCCCCTACGTCGCCGACGGACGCAGCATCGTCACGCTGCCGCTGCCCGACACCACGTACGCGGTTCCGCTGCGCTGGTCCGCCGAGACCCGGCTGGACATGCCGCTGGCCCGCGGCTACTTCCTCTATCCGGACACCCGCCCCGGCGGGGACCGGATCGCGCTGTTCACCGCGCCGCCGCGTCCCACCAGCACGTTCTTCGAGACGGTACGGCGCACCGACGCGGTTCCGCCGAGCACGCCGCAGGATCGGGTGGCCGCCGTCGACGACCTGCGCTACTGGCGGGCCGGCGCGGTGATCCTCGACCCCCGGCTGCCGCAGGCCGACGCGCTGCGCCGGGCGATGACGGAGCTGAGCGGGATCACGCCCACCCGTACCGGCGGGGTGTGGTTGTGGGACGTCCGGCCGCTGGCCGACTGAGCGGTCAGCCCTGGCGGACGCAGCAGCCCTGGCACACCTTGGGCCGGGGCAGCGTGAACGCCAGGCAGCAGGTGCGCCGCTGCACTGTCGGCTCGCCGGCCGGGCCGGGCACCAGTTCGACCAGGTCGTTCAGGTCGAGCGCGCCGAGCAGCGTGCCGACGGTCGCCACGGACGAGCCGGGCAGCGCGTCCGCCGCGCGCAGGATGCCGTGCGCGATGCCGGAGGCCACCGAGCCGAGCAGCGTACGGGTGCCGATCCGCACCTCGCCCTGGATGGCGGCGATCAGCGGGGCGAAGTGCGCGTCGAGCAGGGACGCGCGCAGCGCGCCGAGCAGCGCGGCCTCGTCCGGCACCACGACCACACCCGGCGCGCCGGCCAGCGCCAGCGGGTCACCGGGCAGCACCGCCACCGGGGTGGACGCGCGCAGCCCCAGCGTGAGCAGCTGGTGGTGGTCCTCGAAGTGCACGAGGACGTCGGCCGGGTCGAGCAGCGGCACCCGCCGGGCCGACGCCCAGCCGAGCACCGCTGGGAGCGCCGTCCAGTAGCTGTAGGACTTCCACGCGAGCGCGGCACAGGCGTGCGGGGTGCCGCCCCAGCGGCGGCCGGCGCGGGTCAGGAACTCGGGAAGCAGCGTGCCGTCGATCAGCCGGGCGGCCGGGGACCAGCGGTCCAGCTCGTCGCGGACCAGCAGGCCGGGCGCGAGCCCGGGCAGGTCGTCGGTGCCGAACATGGCGCGCAGGGTCGCGGTCACCGGGGCGAACGGGGTGGCGGCGTCGCGCCCCGGCATCACCGCAGTCACCTGGCCGTCCCCTGTCTGGTCGCCCTGTCGGCCGGCGCGTGCCGTCGACCGAAGCTAAGGCTAGCCTAACCACTCCCTCGGCGGGAGGGGAAGTGACGTCGCGGTGTCGCGGGGAGGTCCCGGTCACTCCGGCGCCGGTCGCGTACTACCCGGCCCGGAAGACGAAAAACGCCGCCGGAAACGGCGACGCACGGTGTAAGGATCGATGCGCTCCGTTCAGATGTCAAGGTGTATGTCGAATATGAGGCAGTTTCCGTACACGTTCGGCCACCCAACGTGAAAATGGGCTTCCCGCCACGAGGAAGCTGATGACGACCTCACCGATCGAGCGTGCCGCGGACTCGTTCGCGGCGGAACTTGCCCGGCACCGGACCGGCCGAGGGCTGTCCAAGAAGCAGTTGGCGACGCTGATGGGCTTCGACCCGTCCTACGTCAGCCACGTCGAAGGGCGCCGGCACCGGCCCACCGAGGACTTCGCCCGCCGCGCCGAGGCCGTCCTGGAGGCCAGCGGCGCGATCTGGCAGCGCTTCCGGGAGTACGACGAGCTGCGGCACGGCCGCGCCGGCGGAGCGCACCGCGACCCGCCGGTCCCCGGGCAGTGGCTGCCGCCCGGCACCGGCCTCGTGGTCGAGCGCGAGGTGGCCACGCTCACCCACATCGGCGACGGCTACCACTGCGCGATCCGGCGGGAGCTGTACAACGCGGGCACCGAACCGGTCACCCGCTACCTGGTCCGGGTCGCCGTCGACCGCTACCCGAACGACCCGGGCCGCTCCAACCGGCACCACCGGGAACACCCGCTCACCTTCGCCGAGCTGCAACTCACCGCGTACCGGGACGACGGCAACGGACGCGAGCCGATGCACTGGCGGGCCAAGCACGACCGGGACGCGTTCAAGGAGATCTGGCTGCTCTTCGAGAACGACGAGGGACGCTTCCCGCTCTACCCGGGCGACCGGGTCACCATCGAGTACGCGTACCGCGTCGGCCAGGACAAGTGGGGCCCCTGGTTCCAGCGGGCCGTACGCCTGCCCACCCGGCACCTGGCGGTGCGGCTCGACCTGCCCGCGGACCTCGACCCCAAGGTGTGGGGCGCGGAGACCTCGCTGTCGGCCGAGGAAGGACCGCTGCGTACGCCGATCCAGCGTGCCTCCGACGGCGACCGGGTGATCTTCGACTGGGGGACCGACGACCCGCCGCTCAACGCCCGCTACCGGATGCAGTGGCGGTTCCGCAGCCCGCAGGCGGACGCCGAGCCGGACAGCGCGCCCACCGGCGGCGCCCGGGTTCGGGCCAGCGACCGGATGCGTGCCGTGGGCATCGTGCAGCGCGGCGACGACCTGCTGCGGCAGCCGGCCCGCCAGTTCGACCTGCCGGCCGAGGAACGGCACGCCCGGCAGGTCATCGACCGGCTCGCCGCGATGCTGGCCCGGCTGGACGAGCTGCACCCGTTCAGCAAGGGCGTCGGCCTCGCCGCGCCCCAGCTCGGCATCGGCTGGTCCGCCGCGCTGGTCCGGCCCGCCGACCGCGCGGCCGAACCGGTGGTGCTGCTCAACCCGCGCGTCGTGGACACCGCCGCCGAGACCGACGAGCAGTACGAGGGGTGCCTCTCCTTCTTCGACCACCGCGGCCTGGTGCCCCGGCCGCTGCGGATCGACGTGGAACACGCGCTCTGGGACGGCAGCCGGGTGATCACCTCGTTCGAGTACGCGATGGCGCGGCTGGTCGCGCACGAGATCGACCACCTGGACGGGCGGCTCTACGTCGACCGGATGGCGCCCGGCGTGCCGCTCGTGCCGGTGGAGGAGTACCGCGAGACCGGCACCCCCTGGCGCTACTGAAACGGGGGGGCCGGGGGGGGGGGGGGGGGGGGGCGGGGGGGGGG
>JAEZCL010000160.1 GCA_023433585.1 Pseudomonadota bacterium | reverse complement strand
GCCGGCGCGGCCCGGACGCCCCGGGCGCCGCCGAGCTGGAGGCGGAGCTGACCGGCCTCGGCGTACGGGTCACAGTGGCCCGCTGCGACGTCGCCGACCGGGCACAGGTGGCCGACCTGCTCGCCGCCGTCCCCGCCGACGCCCCGCTGAGCGCCGTGCTGCACACCGCCGCCGTCCTCGACGACGGCATCGTCGACACCGTCACCGCGCAGCGCCTGCACACCGTCGCCGCGTCGAAGTGCGTCGCCGCGCTGCACCTGGACGAGCTGACCCGCGACCTCGACCTGGACGCCTTCGTGCTCTTCTCCTCGGTGGCCGGAACCACCGGCAACGCCGGGCAGGGCGCGTACGGGGCGGCCAACGCCTTCCTCGACGCCCTCGCCGAGCGGCGCCGGGCCGAGGGACTGCCGGCCCTCTCGGTGGCCTGGGGCGCCTGGCGCGGGGCCGGCCTGCCCGCCGAGAACGAACGCGCCCAGGAACGGCTGCGCCGGGGCGGCATGATCGGCATGGACCCGGAACTGGCCGTCGAGGCCCTCGCCCGGGCGCTGCGCCGCGACGAGCCCACCACAGTCGTCGCCGACATCGACTGGGCCCGTTTCGCCCCCGCGTTCACCCTGGTGCGGCCCAGCCCGCTGATCGGCGACCTCGCCGAGGCCCAGGAGGCGACGCAGCCGGCCGGGCAGCAGGAGGCCGCCGAGGAGGAGACGGGCGTACCGTCGGCCCTCGCCCGGCGGCTCGCCGCGCTCGCGCCGGGGGAGCGCACCGCGACACTGCTGGAGCTGGTGCGGCAGTGCGCGGCGACGGCCCTCGGCTACGGCGCCGCCGACGACATCCCGGCCACCCAGCCCTTCCGCGACCTCGGCCTGGATTCGCTGACGGCAGTCGACATGCGCAACTTCCTGGCCGCCGCCACCGACCTGCGGCTGCCCGCAACGCTCGCCTTCGACTATCCGAACCCGACGGTGCTCGCCGCGCACCTCGGCGAACTGCTCACCGGGATCGTCCCCGACGCGACCACCCCCGCCCCGGCCGCCGCGGCCGAGGACGACGACCCGATCGCCATCGTGGCGATGAGCTGCCGCCTGCCCGGTGGGGCGGACACCCCGGAGCAACTGTGGCAGCTCCTCGCCGCCGGCGGCGACGCCATCGGGGAGTTCCCCACCGACCGGGGCTGGGACCTGGACCGGCTCTTCGACTCCGACCCGGAAAAGGAGGGCACCAGCTACGCCCGCGAGGGCGGCTTCGTCACCGGCGCCACCGACTTCGACGCCGGCTTCTTCGGCATCAGCCCCCGCGAGGCCCTCGCCATGGACCCGCAGCAGCGGCTGCTGCTGGAGGCGTCCTGGGAGGCGGTCGAGCGGGCCGGCATCGACCCGCACACGCTGCGCGGCAGCGCCACCGGCGTATTCGTCGGCACCAACTACCAGGACTACCGCAACCTGATGTTCAGCGCCGAGGGCGCCGAGGGGCACCTGATGACCGGCAACGCCGGCAGCGTCCTGTCGGGCCGGGTGTCGTACACCCTCGGGCTGGAGGGGCCCGCCGTCTCGGTCGACACCGCCTGCTCGTCGTCGCTGGTCGCGCTGCACTGGGCCTGCCAGGCGCTGCGCCGCTCGGAGTGCTCACTCGCCCTGGTCGGCGGCGTCACCGTCATGTCCACCCCCGGGGTGTTCGTCGGCTTCAGCCGGCAGCGGGGCCTCGCCCCGGACAGCCGGGTCAAGGCGTTCGCCTCCGCCGCCGACGGCACCAGCTGGGGCGAGGGCCTCGGCCTGCTGCTCGTCGAGCGGCTCTCCGACGCCCGCCGCAACGGTCACCCGGTGCTCGCGGTCATCCGGGGCAGCGCCGTCAACCAGGACGGCGCCTCCAACGGCCTCACCGCCCCGAACGGGCCGTCGCAGCAGCGGGTGATCCGGCAGGCGCTCGCCAATGCCGGCCTCGCCCCGGCCGACGTGGACGCCGTCGAGGCGCACGGCACCGGCACGAAGCTCGGCGACCCGATCGAGGCGCAGGCCCTGCTCGCCACGTACGGCCGGGAGCGGCCCGCCGAGCAGCCGCTCTGGCTCGGCTCGATCAAGTCGAACATCGGTCACACCCAGGCCGCCGCCGGTGTCGCCGGGATCATCAAGATGGTGCTGGCGCTGCGGCACGGCTACCTGCCGCAGACCCTGCACGTGGACGAGCCGACCGACCAGGTGGACTGGAGCGTCGGTGCGGTCGAACTGCTCCGCGAGGGCCGCCCCTGGCCGGTCACCGACCACCCGCGCCGCGCCGCCGTCTCCTCGTTCGGCATCAGCGGCACCAACGCGCACACCATCCTGGAGCAGGCCCCGGAGCCGGTCGAAGCCGAGCAGCCGACCGGTGACCCGGCGCGGCTGCCGGTGGTGCCGGTGCTGCTGTCGGGCCGTTCGGGGCTCGCGCTGGCCGCCCAGGCGCAGCGCTGGTCCGAGCAGCTCACCGGGCTGGAGGCGCCACGTACGGTCGACGTCGGCTGGTCGTCGGCCGTCGCCCGGGCAGCCCTGGAACACCGGGCCGGCGTGCTGGCCACCGACCGGATCGCGCTGGGCGCCGGGCTGCGCGCCCTCGGCGCCGGCGAGGACGCGCCGCTGGTGGTCACCGGCGTGGCGGTGCCCCGGCCGAAGGTGGCGTACCTGTTCTCGGGGCAGGGCGCCCAGCGGGCCGGGATGGGTCGCGAGCTGGCCGAGGCGTTCCCCGTCTTCGCCGCCGCCCTGGACGAGGTCTGCGCCGCCCTCGACGCGCACCTGCCCCGCCCGCTCAGGCCACTGCTCTTCGCCGAGCCCGGCACGCATGAGGCCGAGGCGCTGGACCGCACCGAATTCACCCAGCCGGCGCTGTTCGCCGTGGAGGTGGCGCTGTTCCGGCTGTTCGAGGCGTGGGGGGTCCGCCCCGACGCCGTCGCCGGGCACTCGATCGGCGAGATCGCGGCCGCCCACGCCGCCGGTGTGCTCTCCCTGGCCGACGCCGCCGAGCTGGTCGCCGCCCGGGGCCGGCTGATGCAGGCGCTGCCGGCCGGCGGGGCGATGCTCGCCGTCGCCGCCACCGAGGCCGAGGTGACCGCCACGCTCGGCGAGCGGGCCGACCGGGTCTCCGTCGCCGCCGTCAACGGCCCCTCCGCCGTCGTGGTGTCCGGGGCCGGCGACGCCGTCGAGGAACTGGCCGCCCAGTGGGCCGCCCGGGGTGTCCGGGTCCGGCGCCTGGCGGTCAGCCACGCGTTCCACAGTCCGCTGATGGATCCGGTGCTCGACGACCTCGCCGCCGTCGCCGGACGGCTGCGGTACGCGGCTCCGAGCATCCCGATGGTCTCCACCGTCACCGGCGCGCCGGTCGACGCGGCGGAGATCGGCGCGCCCGGTTACTGGGTGCGCCACGCCCGCGAGGCGGTACGCTTCGCCGACGCCGTCGTGGCACTGCGCGAGCGCAACGTCACCGGCTACGTCGAGATCGGCCCGGACGGGGTGCTCACCGCCCTCGCCCAGGCCGTCCTGGCCGAGGCCCCGGCCGGCGGCCGGGCCCCACTGGTGGTGCCCGCCCTGCGCCGGGACCGCGCCGAGCCGAGCACCCTGCTGCGCGCGCTCGCCGCGCTGCACACCCACGGAGTCTCCCCGGACTGGTCCGTCCTCTACGCCGGTACCGGCGCCCAGCGGGTCGAGCTGCCCACCTATGCGTTCGACCGGCAGCGCTACTGGCCGGAGCCGCCGCCCTGGGCCGCCCTCGTGGCCGCCGACGAGGCCACCGAGGTCGAGCGCCGCTTCTGGGCCGCGGTCGAGGCCGAGGACCTGGAGTCGCTGGCCCGCGACCTCGACGTGCACCGCGACCAGCCGTTCGGCACCGTGCTGCCCGCCCTGTCGGCGTGGCGCCGGCGCGGCCGGGAGCAGGCCCTGGTCGACGGCACCCGCTACCGGGCGGTCTGGGAGCCCATCGCGGAGACCTCGCAGGAGCAGGACCCCGGCCGGTGGCTGGTGCTGCTGCCCACCGACCGGGCGGACGACCCCGACCTGCACTCCTGCACCTGGGCCCTGGGTGCCGAGGTGAGCATCGCGCCCGTGGACACCGCCGCCGACTCCGAGGAGCTGTGCGGCGGGTTCGCCGACGTGCTCACCGAGGCGCTCGGCGCGGGCGACGGGCCGCTGTCGATCCTGTCCTTCCTCGGCCTGGACGACGCCCCGCACGCCGAGCACCCGGCGCTGCCGCGCGGCCTCGCCGCGACCGTGCACCTGCTCCAGCAGCTCGTCGACCTCGACGCCCCGGTCCGGCTCTGGTGCGTCACCCAGGGCGCCGTCGGCCTCGGCGACGGCGACGCCCCGGCCAACCCGCGGCAGGCGATGCTGTGGGGCCTGGGCCGGGTGGCCGCGCTGGAGCAGCCCGCCCGCTGGGCCGGGCTGGTCGACCTGCCCACTGACCTGGAGCCGTGGACGGCGATGCGTCTCGGCGGCATCCTCACCGGCGGCGGCGTGGAGGACCAGCTCGCCGTCCGCGAGTCCGGGGTGCTGGTGCGGCGGCTCGTACCGGCCACCACCACCGACGGGGAACTCACGCCGTGGCAGCCCCGGGGCACGGTGCTGATCACCGGCGGCGCCGGTGCGCTCGGTGGGCACGTGGCCCGCTGGGTGGCCGCCGAGGGCGCGCAACGGGTGGTGCTGACCAGCCGGCGGGGGACCGGCACCCCGGGCGCCGCCGAGCTGATCTCCGAGCTGGCCGGGCTCGGCGTGGACTGCCGGGTGGTCCGCTGCGACGCCGCCGACCGCGCCGCCGTCACCGACCTCCTGGCCGATCTCCGGCGGGAGGGGCCGCCGCTGCGCGCGGTGGTGCACGCCGCGGGGGTCAGCGAGGTGGTGCCGCTGGCCGACACCACCCTGGAGGACCTGGCGTACGTCATCGCCCCGAAGGTCTGCGGCGCTGAACACCTCGACGAGCTGCTCGGCGACGCCGAACTGGACGCGTTCGTGCTCTTCTCGTCCATCGCGGCGGTGTGGGGCAGCGGCGGACAGGGCGCGTACGCGGCCGGTAACGCCTACCTGGACGCGCTCGCCGAGCGGCGACGCGGCCAGGGCCGGGCGGCCACCTCCATCGCCTGGGGACCGTGGACCGAGTCGGGCATGTACACCGAGGGTGCGGCGGAGCAACTGCGCCGCCGCGGCCTCCAGGTGATGCCGCCCGGCGTGGCGATGGCCGGGCTGCGGCACGCCCTGGCGGTCGGCGACAGCTGCGTCACCGTCGCCGACGTCGACTGGGCCACCTTCCAGCCGCTGTTCACCTCGCTGCGGCCCAGTCCGCTGCTGGCCGACCTGCCGGCCGTACGCGGGCTGGCCGCCGCCCCCGCCGAGGCGCCGGAGGCGGTCGCGCCCGGTGCCCGGGAC
>JAEZCL010000066.1 GCA_023433585.1 Pseudomonadota bacterium | reverse complement strand
TCGCTCGCTGGGGAGGATTGAACATGACCCGCACCGAACGTATCGAGGCGCTGAAGGCCGCCGCGAAGGAACGCATCCTGGTGCTGGACGGCGCCTGGGGCGTGATGATCCAGCGCCGCGAGCTGTCGGAGGAAGACTTCCGGGGCGAACGGTTCCGCGACCACAACATGCCGCAGAAGGGCAACAACGACCTTCTGATCCTGACCCGGCCGGACGTCATCGCCGATCTGCACGATCAGTATTATGCGGCAGGAGCGGATATCTCGGAGACCAACACCTTCTCCTCCACCGTCATCGGCCAGGCCGACTACGGCATGGAGGCGGCCGTGCGCGACCTGAATTTCGAGGGCGCCCGCATCGCCCGCGAGGTCGCCGACCGCTGGACCGAAAAGGAGCCGGAAAAGCCGCGCTTCGTGGCCGGTTCGATGGGGCCGACCAACCGCACCCTGTCGCTGAGCCCCGACGTGAACGATCCCGGCTACCGGGCCGTGAGCTTCGATCAGGTTTACGGCGCCTACAAGGAACAGGCCCGCGCGCTGCACGAGGGCGGGGTGGACCTGTTCCTGGTGGAGACCATCTTCGACACCCTGAACGCCAAGGCGGCGATCAAGGCGATCCTGGACTTGCAGGACGAGGGTTATGAGCCGCTGCCGCTGTGGATTTCCGGCACCATCACGGATCGGTCGGGACGGACCCTGTCGGGCCAGACGGCCGAGGCGTTCTGGAACAGCGTGCGCCACGCGCGGCCCTTCGCCGTCGGCCTGAACTGCGCCCTGGGCGCCGACCTGATGCGGCCGCACATCGCCGAGATCGCGCGGGTGGCCGACACCCTGGTCGCCGCCTTCCCCAACGCGGGGCTGCCCAACGCCATGGGCCAGTATGACGAACAGCCGGATCAGACCGCCGGTCATCTGCATGAGTGGGCCGAGAGTGGTCTGGTCAACATTCTGGGCGGCTGCTGCGGCACCACGCCGGAGCATATCCGCCATGTGGCCGAGGCCGTGGCGGGGGTGAAGCCGCGCGCCGTGCCCGAGCGGCCCACGGCCATGCGGCTGTCGGGTCTGGAGCCGTTCGAGGTGGTGGCGTGAGTTTGTTTGTGCAGCTTGTCCTTCTCCCGTGGGGAGAAGGGGGACCCGCGCACGATCCTCACCCGCGCAGCGGGGGAGGGGGACCGCGAAGCGGTGGAGGGGGCGGCCGTTGCGTCGCCGTCGGCCGAGTTGCTCAAGCGTCGGTCGTGCCTTTCGATCATCGGCGCCCGGCTTCGCCCCCTCCACCACGCTGCGCGCGGTCCCCCTCCCCCGTTTCGCTGCGCTCGCGGGGGAGGAAGTCATGAGACCCACCTTCATCAATGTCGGCGAGCGGACGAACGTCACCGGCTCGGCCAAATTCAGGAAGCTGATCGTCGAGGGGAACTACGCCGAAGCCCTGTCGGTGGCGCGCCAGCAGGTCGAGGCGGGCGCCCAGGTCATCGACGTGAACATGGACGAGGGCCTGCTGGACGGCGTCCAGGCCATGACGACGTTCCTGAACCTGATCGCGTCGGAGCCGGACATCAGCCGCGTGCCGATCATGATCGACTCCTCCAAATGGGAGGTGATCGAGGCGGGCCTGAAGTGCGTCCAGGGCAAGCCCATCGTCAATTCCATCAGCCTGAAGGAAGGCGAGGCGGCGTTCCGCGACCATGCGGTGAAATGCCTGCGCTACGGCGCGGCGGTGGTGGTGATGGCCTTCGACGAACAGGGCCAGGCGGACACCAAGGCGCGCAAGGTCGAAATCTGCACCCGCGCCTATCGCCTGTTGGTGGACGAGATCGGGTTTCCGCCCGAGGACATCATCTTCGACCCCAACATCTTCGCCGTGGCGACGGGGATCGAGGAGCACGACAACTACGCCGTCGACTTCATCGAGGCGGTGCGCGAGATCAAGCGCACCCTGCCGCACGTCAAGGTGTCGGGCGGGGTGTCCAACGTCTCGTTCAGCTTCCGGGGCAACGAGCCGGTGCGCCGGGCGATCCACTCGGTGTTCCTCTATCACGCCATCAACGCCGGCCTGGACATGGGCATCGTCAATGCGGGCGACCTGCCGGTCTATGACGACATCGACCCGAAGCTGCGCGAAGCCGTCGAGGACGTGATCCTGAACCGGCCGATGCGGACGAACGTGTCCAACACCGAGCGGCTGGTGGACATGGCGCCCGACTACAAGGGCGAAAAGGGCGCGGCGCGGGTCGTCGACCTGAAATGGCGCGCGGGCGCGGTGGGCGAGCGCATCGCCCACGCCCTGGTCCACGGCATCACCGACTATATCGTGGAGGATACGGAGGAGGCGCGCGCGGCGTCGGAGCGGCCCCTGCACGTCATCGAAGGCCCGTTGATGGACGGCATGAACGTGGTCGGCGACCTGTTCGGCTCGGGCAAGATGTTCCTGCCGCAGGTGGTGAAGTCCGCCCGCGTGATGAAACAGGCCGTGGCCTATCTGGAGCCCTTCATGGAGGCCGAGAAGGCCGGGCAACCGAGGGAGCAGGCGGGCCGCATCCTGATGGCCACCGTCAAGGGCGACGTCCACGACATCGGCAAGAACATCGTCGGCGTCGTGCTTCAGTGCAACAACTACGAAGTGGTGGACCTGGGCGTCATGGTCCCGGCCGACCGCATCCTGGATGAAGCCATCGACAAGAAGTGCGACATCATCGGGCTGTCGGGCCTCATCACGCCCAGCCTGGACGAGATGGTGTTCGTGGCCTCGGAGATGGAGCGGCGCGGCTTCGACATTCCGCTGCTGATCGGCGGGGCGACCACCAGCCGCACCCACACGGCGGTCAAGGTGGAGCCGAAATACAAGCGTGGCTCGACCACATACGTCACCGACGCCAGCCGGGCGGTGGGGGTGGTGTCCAACCTGCTGTCGGGGACGGAGCGGCCGAAGTTCGAACAGGCCACGCGCGACGAATATGTCCGGGTGCGCGAGCAATATGCGCGCAGCCAGACCCAGAAGGCGCGCACCGCCATCGCCGACGCCCGCGCCAACCGCTTCGCCCCGGACTGGAGCGCCCATCGTCCGGTGAAGCCGTCGTTCACGGGGGTGCGGGCGTTCGACGCCTGGGACCTGCAGGACCTGGCCGACCACATCGACTGGTCGCCGTTCTTCGCCAGCTGGGAGCTGGTGGGGCGGTTCCCCCAGATTCTGGAAGACGAGATCGTCGGCGAGGCGGCGCGCGACCTCTACCGTGACGCGCGCGCCATGCTGGACCGCATCATCGCCGAGAAATGGTACACCGCGCGCGGGGTGGTCGGTTTCTGGCCCGCCAATGCGGACGGCGACGACGTCATCCTGTGGGCCGATGAAGGGCGCACCACCGAGCTGACCCGGCTGCACACCCTGCGTCAGCAGATGGCCAAGACCTCCGGCAAGCCCAACGTGGCCCTGTCCGATTTCATCGCCCCGACGGGCGCGGACTGGATCGGCGGGTTCGCGGTCACCGCCGGGCACGGCGAGCTGGAGAAGGCGGCCGAGTTCAAGGCGGCGGGCGATGACTATTCCGCCATCCTGTCCACGGCCCTGGCCGACCGGCTGGCCGAGGCGTTCGCGGAGCGGCTGCACAAGCATGTGCGCACCGAGCTGTGGGGCTTCGCGCCGGACGAGGCGACCAGCGTCGATGACCTGATCGCCGAACGCTACCAGGGCATCCGCCCGGCGCCCGGCTATCCGGCCCAGCCGGACCATACGGAGAAGGCGACCCTGTTCCGCCTGCTGGAGGCCGAGGCGAACGCGGGCATGATCCTGACCGAAGGCTTCGCCATGGGGCCGCCGGCCTCGGTCTCGGGCCTCTATTTCAGCCACCCGGACAGCTTCTATTTCGGCGTCGGCAAGATCAATCGGGACCAGGTCGAGGACTACGCCCGCCGCAAGGGCTGGGACATGGCCATGGCCGAACGCTGGCTGTCGCCGATCCTCAACTACGATCCGGGCGAGGCGGAGAGAGAGGCGGAGGCTTAGAGGTCACGTCCCTTCTCCCGATGGGAGAAGGGGGAACCCGCGCACGAAGGCGCGATAGCGGCTTCGTTCTGGCGCGGGGGATGAGGGTCGGGTGGGTCAGCAAGGAGCCATCGAACCCTCACCCTGCGCGCGAAGGACGGATGCTGCGCATCCGTGCGCGCAGCCCTCTCCCATCGGGAGAGGGATGCTGAAGTGAACCGGTTTCGCGCGACGGCGAGCGGGTCTATGGACCTCAGACAAAATCGAAGATGGCGGGGAGGCGAACATGACGGCGGCGGATCAGGCGAAGGGGATACTGGAGCGGCTGGGTGCGGGGGGCGTGTTCGCCGCCTCGGGGATCGAGGCGCGCTCGCCCATCGACGGCTCGACGTGCGGGCGTGTGGCCGAGGCGTCGGCGGGCGAGGTCGAACAGGCGGTGGCGAGGGCCGGGCGCGCCTTTGACGCCTGGCGCCGGGTTCCGGCGCCGCGCCGGGGCGAACTGGTGCGCCTCTTGGGCGAGGAGCTGCGCGCGGCCAAGGACGACCTGGCCATGCTGGTGACGCTGGAGGCGGGCAAGATCGTCTCGGAGGGCCTGGGCGAAGTCCAGGAGATGATCGACGTCTGCGACTTCGCCGTCGGCCTGTCCCGCCAGCTTTACGGCCTGACCCTGCCCAGCGAGCGGCCCGGGCACCACATGCGCGAGACGTGGCAGCCCCTGGGGCCGGTCGCCGTCATCTCCGCCTTCAACTTCCCCGTCGCCGTCTGGTCGTGGAACGCGGCTCTGGCGCTGGTCTGCGGCGATCCGGTGATCTGGAAGCCGTCCGAGAAAACGCCGCTGACGGCGCTGGCGGTCCAGGCGGTGTTCGAGCGCGCGGTGGTCCGGTTCGGGGATGACGCGCCGCAGGGGCTGTCGCAGGTTCTGATCGGCGGGCGCGACGTGGGCGAGGCGCTGGCGGCCGATCCGCGCATTCCGCTGGTCTCGGCCACCGGCTCGACCCGCATGGGCAAGGCGGTGGCGACGACGGTGGCCGGACGGCTGGGGCGCAGCCTGCTGGAGCTGGGCGGCAACAACGCCATGATCGTGAGCGACAGCGCCGACCTGGACCTGGCCGTGCGGGCCATCGCCTTTTCCGCCGTCGGCACGGCGGGCCAGCGCTGCACCAGCCTGCGCCGTCTGATCGTGCATGAGGCCGTGGCCGATCAACTGTTGAATCGTCTGGTGAAGGCTTACGGCAGCCTGTCCATCGGCGATCCGCGCCAGGCGGGGACACTGGTGGGTCCGCTGATCGACGCCGACGCGGGCCGGGGCTTCGACGCGGCGATCGAACAGGCCCGCGCCGAGGGGGGCGAGGTGCTGACCGGCGGAACGCGCGCCGACTGGGCGGGCGGGGTCTATGTGAAGCCCGCGATCATCCGCATGCCGAGGCAGAGCGAAGTGGTCATGCGCGAAACCTTCGCCCCGATCCTCTACGTCATGACCTACAGTGATTTCGATGACGCGGTGGCCATGCAGAACGCGGCGCCGCAAGGGCTGTCGTCCTGCGTCTTCACCGAGCGGATGCGCGAGGCGGAGAGCTTCCTGTCGGCCTGGGGTTCGGACTGCGGCATCGCCAACGTCAACATCGGCCCCTCGGGGGCGGAGATCGGCGGCGCCTTCGGCGGCGAGAAGGAGACCGGCGGCGGACGCGAGAGCGGCTCGGACGCCTGGAAAGCCTACATGCGCCGCCAGACCCAGACCCTGAACTTCTCCGGCGCCCTGCCTCTGGCGCAAGGGGTGCGGTTCGACGTTTAGATTGTGAACCTACAAATCCCGTCATCCTCGGGACAAGCCCGAGGATGACGGATGTGTTGAAATCAAAAGGCTTCCTGCTGCATTTCTATGCGTCCACGACGCTAGAAGCGGAACGCTTTCGACATCAAAAGCTGAAAAAATTTCGCCATGACAAACAGGCTCATGAAGCCCGCCGCCGTCAGCACAAACACGGCCATTTTGCTGAGAGGATCGGCGCCGAACCAAAAGCCTATCAAGGCGGCGCTGATGAAGGTGAATGCGAGGATGCGCCGGTGGCGCATCACGCTGAACGGCTTCACCAAGGGTTTGATCTCAACGTTCATGACGCGAGCCTATGGCAAAAGATTGCGTTCCTCAAAGGTTTGCAGCCTGTTTCCCGCGCCGCCTTAACACCACGTTTACCATGCAGGCGGCAGTTTCTGCCTAGCGGGAGTGTTCGAGGTCGCCCGCGTGTGAGGGGCGGTGCGCGTGGAAGGCTTCACGGCGGCTTTGCAGAGATTCGGTATAGGCCGTCTGGCCGCCGTGCTGGGCGTGGCGGCCGGGGTGGCGGCGGTGCTGGTCGCCATCATGCTGCGCATCGGCCAGGAGCCGGATGCGCTGCTGTATTCCAACCTGGACCTGCGTGAAGCGGCCGAGATCACCGCCGCCCTGGACCAGCAGAGCATCAAGTACCGCACGCGCGGCGACGGCTCGACCATCATGGTCCACCGCGACGACGTGGGGACCGCGCGCCTGATGCTGGCGTCGTCCGGCATGGTGACGTCCGGCAGCGTCGGCTACGAGATCTTCGACAACCAGTCGGTGCTGGGCCAGACCGAGTTCCAGCAGAACCTGAACGAGAAGCGCGCCCTGGAAGGCGAACTGGCGCGCACCATCCAGTCCATGCGCGGCGTGAACACCGCGCGGGTCCACATCACCATGCCGCGCCGCGAGCTGTTCCAGCAGCAGGCCGGCGATCCCACCGCCGCGGTGGTGGTGGGCGTGGGCGGCCGCGACCTGACCGGCGACCAGGTCCGCGCGATCCGGAACGTCATCGCCTCATCGGTCCCGAACATGCGCCCCGACCGGGTGACCGTGGTGGACGAGGCCAACCGCACCCTGGCCGCCGGCGCCGAGGAGGAAGGCTTCACCGCCGGACTGAGCGACGGTCGCCGCGCCGAGGTCGAGGCCGCCATGACCGCCCGCATCCGCGACCTGGTCGAAGGCGTGGTGGGCGTGGGCGCCGCGCGGGTCCAGGTCTCGGCGGAGATCGACACCAGCCGCCAGACCACCCAGGAACAAAGGTTCGATCCCGACGGCCAGGTGGTGCGCTCCACCTCCACCTCGGCCTCCAACGCCCAGGACACCCAGCCGCGTCCCGACGGCCTGGTGACCGCCCAGGCCAACATCCCCGGCGGCGAGGATCCGGCCATGATGGCGCTGGGCTCGACCAGCGGCGACCAGTCCGAGATCACCAACTACGAGATATCCAGCACCACCACCACCACGGTGCGTGAACCGGGCCAGGTCCAGCGTCTGTCCGTAGCCGTGGCGGTCGACGGGATCCTGACCCCGGCGGCGGGTGGCCAGGGCGAAGCCGCCTATGCGCCGCGCTCGGAAGAGGACATGCAGCGCATCGAGGCCCTGGTGCGCTCGGCCATGGGCTTCAGCGCCGATCGCGGCGATCAGGTCAGCGTCATCAACGTGCGCTTCAACCGCGAAGTCCCGGCCATCGGCGGGACCGACGCCGGGGCGCCGCTGATGAACTTCACCAAGAACGACATCATGCGCGGGGTCGAGCTGGTGATCCTGCTGGTCACGGGGCTGTTGCTGATCTTCTTCGTGGTGCGCCCTCTGCTGAGGACCGCCCGCGGCGAGGGCCGGTCGATGGTGACGGCGCTGCAGACCACGGCTGTCGGCGGCGATCCCGCCCTGGCCGGAGCCCTGCCGGGCGCGGACGGAACGGCGGCCCTGCCGGCGCCCCATTCCAACATGGATCAGCGCATCGACATCGCCCGCATCGAGGGACAGGTGAAGGCGTCCTCGGTCAAGAAGGTGGCTGAGTTCGTCGAGAAGCATCCCGAGGAATCCGCCAACATCCTGCGCGCCTGGGTGCAGGAGGGCTGATGGCGTCCCGTCTGGCAGTCAAGAAGCAGACGGTGGACGATCCCCACCGCCTGAGCGGCCCGGAAAAAGCGGCCGTGATCCTGCTCGCGCTGGGTGAGGAGCACGCCTCGCTGTGGCAGGCCCTGGACGAGGACGAGGTCAAGGAGATCTCCCAGGCCATGGCGGGCCTGGGCACCGTTCAGGCCAATGTGGTCGAGGAGCTGCTGGTCGATTTCGTCTCGGGCATGTCCGGCGCCGGCTCCCTGATGGGCAGCCTGGACCAGACCCAGCGCCTCTTGGCCGCCTTCATGCCGCCCGACCGGGTCGAGGCCATGATGGAGGAGATCCGGGGGCCGGCCGGCCGCACCATGTGGGACAAGCTGGGCAACGTGAACGAGGTGGTCCTGGCCAACTATCTCAAGAACGAATACCCCCAGACGGTGGCGGTGGTACTGTCCAAGGTGAAGTCCGACCACGCCAGCCGCGTGCTGACCGCCCTGCCCGAGGATTTCGCCCTGGAGTGCGTCCAGCGGATGCTGCGCATGGAGCCGGTGCAGCGCGACATCCTGGACAAGATCGAACAGACGCTGCGCACCGAGTTCATGTCCAACCTGGCCCGCACCTCCAAGCGCGACAGCCATGAGGCGATGGCCGAGATCTTCAACAGCTTCGACCGTCAGACCGAGGCCCGCTTCCTGGGCGCCCTGGAGGAGCGCAACCGCGAAGCCGCCGAACGCATCCGCGCCCTGATGTTCGTGTTCGACGACCTGTCCAAGCTTGATCCCGGCGGCATCCAGACCCTGTTGCGGGCGGTGGAGAAGGATCAGCTGGCGCTGGCGCTGAAGGGAGCGTCGGATTCGTTGCGGGAGCTGTTCTTCTCCAACATGTCCGAACGCGCCGCCCGGATCATGCGCGAGGACATGGAGGCGATGGGGCCGGTGCGTCTCAAGGACGTGGACGCCGCCCAGACGACCATGGTCCAGGCGGCCAAGGACCTGGCGGCCAGGGGCGAGATCATGCTGGCCGGCCAGGGCGGCGACGACGAGCTGATCTACTGACATGACCCAACCCGCCGAACAGCTTCAGCCCTACGCCTTCGACACCGAGTTCGACGCCTCGGGCGCCGTCATCGCCTCGCGCCCGGTCCAGACCGTCAAGCGCGTCTATCTGGCGGCCGAGGTGGAGGCGCTGCTCGCCGCCGCGCGCGCCGAGGCGCGCCAGCAGGCCATGAACGAACTGGAGGGCGTCCAGGCCATGGCTTCGGCGGAAATCGCCCAGGCTCTGGGTCAGGCCATGCCTGTGCTGACCCGCGTCGCCCACGACCATCGCACCGCATCGGCCGAGCTGGCCCTGGCCGCCGCGCGCGCCATCGCCGGCGCCGCCCTGGACCGCCTGCCGCTCGGCCCGCTTCAGGACGCCCTTGAGACGCTGGGGCAGGAAATCGACGCCTCGCCGCGGCTGGTGGTGAGAACCTCGGGCCTGTCGGACGACATGCGCGCGCGCGTCGAGGCCATGTGCGCCGAGGCCGGGTTCGCCGGCCAGGTGTCGTTTCGCGACGAACCGGACATGGCGCTGGCCGCCTTCACGCTGGAGTGGGCCGACGGCCGCGCCGAATACAGCCCCGATGACGTCGCCCGCCGGGTCGGCGAGACGCTCCAGGCGGCGCTGGCGGCCGAAGGCGGGCACGCCGAATCCCTGAATTCCCTGCTCCCCAAGGAGAACCCCGATGGCCTCTGAAGACCTGCCTCTGGAGGAGTTCGCCGATGGTTCGGCGGTCGCCCTCATGGATGAAATCGGCGACAAGTCCGCCACAGACCTGGCGCCGGTGTTCGATGTGCCGGTCAACATCTCGGCGGTGCTGGGCAAGGCGCACATGTCGGTGGCCCAGTTGCTGAAGCTCAATCGGGGGTCGGTGCTGGAGCTGGACCGCAAGGTCGGCGAGGCCATCGACATCTTCGTCAACAATCGCCTGGTGGCGCGCGGCGAAGTGGTCGTCGTCGAGGACCGTCTGGGCGTGACCATGACGGAAATCATCAAGACCGAGGATTCCGGCGCCTGAGCGGCGACGGACTGGATTTAGAGGAGAAGGACCATGCGGCTCCTGGTGGTGGGACGGCTCAGCGGACAGCTGGCGGCGGCGGTGAAGATGGCCATGGCGCACGGCGCCAAGGTGGGCCACGTCGAGCGATGCGAACAGGCCACCGACACCCTGCGGCGCGGGCAGGGGGCGGACCTGTTGATGGTGGACTACCACCTGGACATCGCCGCCCTGATCGCGGCCAACGAGGCCGAGCGCATCCATGTGCCGGTGGTGGCCTGCGGCGTGGACGCCGACGCCGACCTGGCGGCCGCCGCCATCCGCGCTGGGGCCAAGGAGTTCATCCCCCTGCCGCCCGAAGCGGACCTGATCGCCGCCGTCCTGGCCGCAGTGGCCGACGACGAGCGGCCGATGATAAGCGCCGATCCGAACATGGAGGCGGTCATCAAGCTGGCCGACCAGGTCGCCAGGTCCGACGCCTCCATCCTCATCACCGGCGAAAGCGGCGTCGGCAAGGAGGTGATGGCCCGCCACCTGCACGCCCAGTCGCGCCGCGCCGACAAGGCGTTCATCAGCGTCAACTGCGCCGCCATTCCCGACAATCTTCTGGAGTCCGAGCTGTTTGGGCATGAGAAGGGCGCCTTCACCGGCGCAGTGGCCCGGCGCATCGGCAAGTTCGAGGAGGCGGACGGCGGCACCCTGCTGCTGGACGAAATCTCGGAGATGGACGCCCGGCTCCAGGCCAAGCTGCTGCGCGCCATCCAGGAGCGGGTGATCGACCGGGTAGGCGGCGCCAAACCGGTCAAGGTGGACATCCGCATCATCGCCACCTCGAACCGCGACCTGGCCCGGGCGGTCAGCGAAGGGACGTTCCGCGAGGACCTGCTCTATCGCCTGAACGTGGTGAACCTGCGCCTGCCCGCCCTGCGCGAGCGGCCCGGCGACGTGGCGGTGCTGGCGGATCACTTCGTCAAGAAATACGCCGCCGCCAACGGCGTGTCCGCGCGGCCGCTTTCGGACGGAGCGCGCCGGGCGCTGCTGGCGCACCGCTGGCCCGGCAACGTGCGCGAGCTTGAGAACGCCATGCACCGGGCGGTGCTGCTGGCGACCGGCGCCGAGA